>NZ_JAQWTM010000343.1 GCF_029242675.1 Flavobacterium sp. | reverse complement strand
GTGATGGAAGCGGAAATCCCGTGCTTTTTTGGCGCGGATTGGGAGTTGACAGCACGACCTCGTTAATTCAACATATCCGTTGAAACGAACGGTTGTGAACGAGGGCACGCCCAAATGGTTTGTACCTTAAAAACTTGTTTTAACTAAAAATTAATAATCGTTTTTTGAGAACCGCTTTAAAAAGACCTAATTTTATGATTATGAAAAACGATTATAAAAAAGGATTTTATTTTAAGCAATACGAGGCGCCGTTTCAGTCTCCTTTTGATCGGCTTTTTGGAATTTTTAAAGAGTTAATCACCCATACCTCAGGGGATTTTGATGAGGCAATTGATTGGTTGCGTGAACTAGATAAGGAGTATAAATTGACCGATGCTAACTATACCATCGAGGACTTTATTGAAGACTTAAAGAAGAAAGGCTACATTAAAGACGAGGTCAGAGAAGATGGAAGCGGAGGTTTAGGAATTACCGCTAAAACAGAAAGAGCGATACGTCAGGCTGCTTTAGACCAAATTTTTGGTAATTTAAAGCGCTCCGGAAATGGGAATCATAAAACCAAACACGCAGGTAACGGCGATGAGCACACGGGAGAGTTTAGAGAATTTCATTTTGGTGATGGTCTCGAGCGTATTTCCTTGACAGAGAGTTTGCGAAATGCACAAATTAATAACGGTGTGGCTGATTTTATGCTGACTGAGAATGATTTGGTTGTCGAAGATACCCAGTACAAAGCCCAAATGAGTACCGTGCTCATGATCGATATTAGCCACAGTATGATTTTGTATGGTGAAGACCGAATTACGCCTGCTAAAAAAGTAGCGATGGCACTTGCGGAACTTATTACGACCCGTTACCCCAAGGATACACTCGATATTTTGGTTTTTGGGAACGACGCTTGGCCTATTGCCATTAAGGATTTACCGTATTTAAAAGTGGGTCCGTTTCATACGAACACTGTGGCTGGATTGCAATTAGCTATGGATTTATTGCGTAGAAAACGAAATACCAATAAGCAGATTTTTATGATTACGGATGGTAAGCCGAGCTGTGTGCGCGAAAAAGACGGTTCCTATTATATGAACAGTAATGGCCTCGACGAGTACATCGTAGATAAGTGCTATACGCAGGCGCAACAAGCTAGGAAGTTGCATATTCCTATAACGACCTTTATGATTGCGAATGATCCTTATTTGCAAAAATTTGTCAATAAATTTACCGAAGCCAATCAAGGGAAAGCATTTTACACAGGATTGAAAGGTCTTGGAGAGATGATTTTTGAAGATTACGAAAGCAACCGTAAAAAGAGAATTAAATAAAAGTAATAGAGCGATACAATTAGTCTGATAGTAAAATAGACTACAAATTTGCCCCTGAGGCACTAAATTAAAAACATGAAAATAGAAAACATAAAAACTTTAGGCGAATTAAAAGCCGCAGGTTACCAATCTCAAAGTATTAAAGAAGAATTACGTAACAATCTTAGAGATAAAATTAAATCAGGGAAACCTACATTCGAAGGAGTTCATGGTTTTGAAAACACCGTGATTCCGGAGTTAGAGCGTGCTATTTTATCGCGTCACAATATTAATTTATTGGGTTTGCGTGGTCAAGCCAAAACGAGATTGGCCCGCAAGATGATTGAGTTATTAGACGAATACATTCCGTTTGTGACCGGTTCAGAGATTAATGACGATCCGTTTCATCCTATTTCTCGCTTTGCCAAAGACTTGATTGCGGAGCAGGGTGATGCGACACCAATCTCGTGGTTGCACCGTTCCGACCGCTTTTTTGAAAAATTAGCGACTCCTGATGTTACCGTAGCCGATTTAATTGGGGATATTGATCCCATTAAAGCAGCGAATTTAAAATTATCGTATGCTGATGACCGTGTGATTCATTTCGGAATGATTCCGCGTGCCAATCGCAGCATTTTTGTCATCAATGAACTTCCGGATTTACAAGCGAGAATCCAAGTTGCTTTATTCAATATTTTGCAAGAAGGAGATATTCAAATTCGTGGTTTTAAATTGCGTATGCCGTTAGACATGCAGTTTGTATTTACAGCCAACCCTGAGGATTATACCAACCGTGGAAGTATTGTTACGCCATTAAAAGACCGTATCGGTTCTCAAATTCTTACGCATTACCCAGAGACAGTTGCGATTGCAAGAACTATTACGTCTCAAGAGGCAAAATTAGATCCATCGCAAAGTGACACTGTTTATGTGCCATCACTAGCTAAGGATTTGCTGGAGCAAATCAGTTTTGAAGCTCGTGATAGCGAGTATATCGATAATAAAAGTGGTGTGAGTGCGCGTATGAGTATCACAGCCTATGAAAATTTATTGAGTACAGCTGAACGTCGTGCATTGAAAGCAGGAGTTGATAAAACCACCGTTCGTTTGTCTGATTTTATGGGGATTATTCCTGCTATTACTGGTAAAGTGGAGTTGGTGTATGAAGGAGAGCAAGAGGGAGCTGCCTTTGTAGCGCAGAATCTTATTGGATCAGCGATTCATACTTTTTTCCCAGGTTACTTTCCTAAGATCGAAAAATTAGAGAAGCCCAATGAAAAAACAGCATATTCCGATTTAATAGAATGGTTTTTTGCTGAAAGCGGATTTGAATTGTTAGACGATAGCTCTGATGAAGAATACGAGCGCATTTTAGGTGCGATTGTACCGTTGGAGATTTTAATCAAAAAGTACCAACCTGAATTACCTAAAGAAGATCGATTTTTCATGAAAGAATTTATTTTGTGGGCACTAGTTGAATACAATAAATTAAGCAAAGACAGAATTTCTGAAGGATATCAGTTTAAAGACATCTACGGAAGTTATATTAGTAAATTGTAACGCATTAAAGTTGCTTTTAAAAAGGATTCAGGTTCATTTCTGGATCCTTTTTTTTATGCAAATGCTTTCTTAGTACTAACTATATTTAGCAAACAACCCTTTCTAATTCTTTTTCGTCTACCTTGCCCTGTTGGCATCACTTTCGGCCAACGGAAATTCCATGGAAAACAGCTTTGAAGCTTTGATTGCCTCTTATTTAGAGAATAAGGTAGGGCTATGCGAACATTTTTTAAGCGATGAGCTAGCCAATAATTTAAAGAAACACCTAATAACCTTACAAAAGCAAGATTTGCTAGTCGAAGCTGGCACTGGGAATTCAAATGTCATTGCGTATGATAGTGCGGTGCGAAGTGATTCGATTTATTGGTTGGATAAAAAGCACAATAACGAATTCGAAAATGCTTTTTTTGTCCAAATTGAAGCTTTTATTGCCTATTTAAATGAGAGCTGTTATACCGGAATTACAGGTTATGAATTTCATTATTCGTTATATGAAAAAGGAGATTTTTACTTAAAGCATTTGGATCAATTTCAAACCAACTCTAGCCGAAAATATTCGATGATCAGTTATTTAAATCAAGATTGGAAACCAGCAGATGGTGGCCAATTACTGATTCATCAACTAAATAACAACCAAATGATTGCTCCCACACAGGGGAAGACCGTTTTTTTAAAAGTGATGAATTAGTGCATGAGGTTTTAGTAACGCAAGCGACTCGTATGAGTATCACGGGCTGGCTAAAATGTGACTAATGCTATGAAAGGCGCTAGGTTAGTGAACCGTTTCTAATTGCAAGTACAAGCGATTCAATTCGCTTTCTAGGTCGTCAATTTCTTTTTTCAAGACTAGTATTGCATTTTGGGCTGCACTAATTTGATCGGATTTTGCTTCTTCGGATCGTAATATTTTGAATTTTTTGGTTGCTGATAAATCGACATCCGCAGCGGTGAGTTCTCTTTTCTTTTCGATCAGTAACGCCTTAACCTCAACCAACCGATTGTTAATCGAATCTTTTTTAAAAGTTTTGTTGTTTTCTGCAGCTATTTTATTTTGAATTTCATCCTGAATGCGTTGCTCAATGTCGGCTTTTTGCTCCACTTGAACTTTTTCGTTGGCAAGCTCGGTTTGGCGGTTTCTTTCTTCTATAATGCTTCTTCTATTATTCTGAATAATAGTAAGTACAACAATAAATAGCATGATAGCGACAAACGCTACGACTAAAACAAAATGACTTTTTTTGAGTCCTAGAATAGATCTGGCTTCTGTAATTATGGGAGAACTAGATTCTTGAACTGGCTTAATGGGAGGGGGAACAACCTGAAACAGAAATTGTAATTCTGCCATTTCTCCAGCGTATTTCCACTCATCCATGCCATTGTACCACACTAAAGTCGCTCGGCTTATATCCTGCAACTTTAATTCTTCGATCGTAAATGGACCTCCATTTTCATTTCCGTTGTTGATGAAATAGGTTTTCATTGGCGTATAATTAACTTTCTACAATATAACGCAATAGTACGACTTATAGTTTCTAAAAAACAATTCAAATAAAGTTTATCTGGTGAAAAGTTTAAAAAAGTAATTACATTAGGTAAAACAAGCTAATCGATCCATTTAAATTGCTTAGAGAATGCAGGAATGACTATAAAAACATTGAGTTCTTGCTTACTTGACTAATAATACAATCTGAAGTCGAGTAATTTGCACAAGGCATAATGTTTTTGATGCAACTCCTCGACAATGGCAACCAAATCATCATCTTCTTCACACAAGCTAAAAAAGGCTTTGTCAAGATGAATACTGCTCAGTGTATGTAGCGATTCGCCATAACCGGATATCGCTTTGGCATTCGTCACATCAAGAAAATACTGCGCTTCGTCTTGGCTTAAATCCAGTACTTTTTTATTGGAAAAATGAACAATCTTACCTCGTAGTTTTCCTTCAAACAATTCGGCTATTTCTTCCAAGCTATAATAGTAGTCATGCAAGCAAATATTGTTTTCTTGGCCTGGCATGACCAAATAAATGATGACATAATCCTTAAAACTATGATCGTCATACAGCAAAGCGCCCAAACTTTCCTCCAGTCCTTCGATGGTGTCACAACTTTTGTAAATACTGGCTATATTGTGATCAACGGCTAGTATTTCTAGGTTTTTGACCGTTTCGGTTTTGGTATTAACCTCGATATCTGGAACTCCTTCTAAACAGAAAATAAAATTTTCTTCTTCCATTCTTTTGTAATTGGTGCGTATTGTTTAATCACAAAAATAAAATAATAAAACGAAAACAGCTGTTCAACGAACCAAAGAAGTATGTTAAATTATTGGATGTAATCACATCCCCTTCTTATCAGTTTGATGGTATCAGTGCAGCTACTAAACAGGAATTTTAGTTAGGTGTAGGATTTTTTTAACTATTTATCTTTAAATTTGAGAACCGCTATTGCTCCATCATTTTAAAAATTCAACTATGT
This sequence comes from Flavobacterium sp., assembly GCF_029242675.1. Lineage (GTDB taxonomy): Bacteria > Bacteroidota > Bacteroidia > Flavobacteriales > Flavobacteriaceae > Flavobacterium. The sequence goes on along the minus strand of NZ_JAQWTM010000343.1, from coordinate 1,353 downwards.
GTTTCCATACCATTCAAAACAAACTCTCTAAACAAATAGAAAAGCGTTTCAAAGCTACAATTAGTGATGAAAGTCTGTTTGCCACTAGCGAACACAACAATGGTTTTACCTTTCCGAAAACGCCTATTATTACCAATAAAAATCTCGAAAGTATTGAGCATTACAATTGGGGTTTAATTCCTAGCTGGGCCAAAGACGATCAAATCAAAGCCATGACGCTCAATGCCCGAATTGAAACCGTGGCTGACAAGCCATCTTTTAAGGACGTAATCAACCAGCGTTGTTTAATAATTGCCACTGGTTTTTATGAATGGCAATGGCTTGACGCCAAAGGGAATCATAAAGTGAAATACCAAATAGGAATTGAAAACGATGCCCTTTTTTCGTTTGCTGGCTTGTACTCGCATTGGACCGATACCCGAACGGGAGAAATCAAAAATACCTACACCATGCTAACCACAGCAGCTAATCCTTTAATGGCCGAAATTCACAACCATAAAAAGCGAATGCCTATTATTTTGCAACAAGAAGATGAGCACCGATGGCTTAATAATGCGTCCATTCAGGATTTTGCTTATCCGTATGAGGCAGATTTGGTGGCACGGAAAATAGATAATGATTTGGCTCCGTTGTTGTTGTTTTGATTTTTGTGAAATGCTATTTGCTAATACATTAATTGTGGCAAAATTTCTTGCATTGAATTGTTTACAGTTGAATAGTATAACATTACGCTTTTTCTTTGTTTTTATGGACAGTATAGAGTTTGCGTGAATTTGATTCAAGGGCAGCTTTAATCAGGTCATTTTTATAGAAACGTTTGATTTCTTCTTTTTCACTATCATTTCCTCGTTCGAATATCCTAAGAATAACCGCTTTACTTTGTTTCTGCCAATCAATTGTAGCAATGTCAGTGTCCCAGAATAACACTTTTCTTAGAATGTTTAAGTTTGGAGTTTCTTGTTTTGTTTTACTTTTTTCTGCTTGAATATCATAATAGGTTTGTAGTAAAGCAAGAGAACCTTCTTCCAAATTTAGCTTTTCTTCAATTTTCAATGCTAGAGCTATATTAAGTTTTCTTCTTCCTTTTGTAATTGCGTTTAAAGTTTGTGGATGCTCCCCAATAGAAAGAGCAAAAGGACCTTGCGAAATCGCTCTCTTACTTAGTAAGCGTTCCACAATTATCCCGGGATGAATGCCTTTGTATTTTTCAATAAATGTGCTCATATTACAAGTATAAACAATTTTGTTTACATTTTTTTTTAAGATTTGTTATTTGCATTGAGCGGTTACTTCCCAATACAAAAGTTAGCAAATATATTCCCCAACAACTCATCTGTAGAAATTTCCCCTGTT
>NZ_JAQWTM010000340.1 GCF_029242675.1 Flavobacterium sp. | reverse complement strand
TGATGAAAAAAAGTAGTTTCCTGATAATTGTTTTTTTGATAGTTCAAACTATTCAATCCCAAACCATAATCAAAGGAAATGTCAAGGATCTACAGAATAATAGTTTAAGCAATATTAATGTTTTTTTAAAGCTTGATAATGAAAATGATGCACTTGTTTTTACCAAAACTGACCAAAAGGGCTATTATGAATTAGTTCACAATGTTGTGGGCACATACCAACTTACTTTCTCATCTATATCTTTTGAAAAAGTGGTTTTTCCGCTCAAAATCGAAGCTGATACACACAATATTAAAATTGATGTTGTTTTGAAACCTACATTTCTTGAATTAAGTGAAGTGATAGTAATTAAAGCAAAGTCAATAATTATAAAAAAAGATACTATTGTTTATAATGTCGCTTCCTTTAATAGAGGTAATGAGCAAGTCGTTGAAGATGTCTTGAAAAATTTACCAGGAATTACTGTGGAAAGCAACGGTACAATTAAAATTGGCAATAAAGAAGTTGAAAAAATAATGATAGAAGGAGATGATTTTTTCGAAGAAAAATATAAGTTGTTGTCAAAAAACATGCCTTCTTTTACAATAGATCAAGTAGAAGTTATTCAAAAATACAGTGAGAATAAACTCCTTAAAAATATTGAGAGTAGTAATAAAGTTGCTCTAAATTTAAAACTTGTTGAAAATTTCAAAAAGCAGTGGTTCGGAACAATGTATGGAGCTAATAACTTGATTTTTAATAGTAACAATAGGCATCAATTGAACCTAAATATCATTAATATTGGAAAAAAAAATAAATATTATTTTCTTGCCGATCTAAATAATATTGGGCAAGACTATACTAGTACAGAAAAGCCAAGTAAGGAGGAGACGAATGCTATTTTCCGAGATAATCTTATCATCACACAAAAACAAACACCCAATTTGAAATTAAATAAGTATAATTTCAATAATCAAAAGCTAGTTTCTTTGAACGCAATTAATACTTTAACTAAAAAGCTAAAATTTAAAACAAATGCGTTTTTGATTTCAGATAATGTTTTTTATTCCAAAAGTAGTACACAAAATACAAATGTTAATTCTATTAACTTTCAAAATATAGAGAATTCCAATAGCTTTAAGGACGTTCTCAGCGGCAATGTAAAGATTGATTTAACTATTGACATTTCAAAACAAAACCAGTTAGAATCAAGTACAACTTTTAATTTTAAAAATTTAGGCAATTTTAATACTACTAATTTTAATGATGAAACAGTAAAGGAGATGATGGGACAAAGAAGTTTTTTTGTGAATCAAGAGTTATCGATTACCCATAAAATAAATGATAAAAGTGCATTTTTATTATCTACTGTCTTGTTAAAAAATGATGCTAATGAACATTTTTTCACTTCACCTTTTCTATACAACTTAGTATTTGATCAAGATGCTATCGCAACAAATCAAACGGTAAACCGAAATTCACTGTATAACGCTGTAGAAGGCAAATATATTTTAAAGCAAAATAATGAAAATATGTTAGAACTTGCGGTTGGAAATTTTTTTGAAAGTAGCGAATATCAAACCCAGTTTGATTTATTAAACGATCAATCTGTTATATATCCAGCTGATTTCCAGAATAATTTACGCTACAACACAAATGACTTGTTCTTGAAATCGAAATATATATTTAATTATAAAAAAGTTGCTTTTTCGTCTTCATTATCAGTACATAATCTTTCCGCACGATTAAATGATTTAAACGAAAATTTCCTTCTAGTCAACAGCGATTTTGGAGCTAGTTTTAAACTTTCTCCCAAAAATATAGTAGTATCTTCCATTTCATACAATACTAAAAATACAAATGCAATTGATGTCTTACCTAACTATTATAATGAGAGGTTCAGAAATTTCACCAAAGGTATGAATAGCATCGATCGACTAGCTACAACGAGCTTAACTATTAATCATTTGTACGGTAATTGGGCTGATAAATTTTCAGCTAATTCCTTGTTTATCTACACGAAAGATTTCGATTTTATCAGCTTTAATTCCTACTTAACACAAAATGCCGTTCTTAATGATAAAGTGCTATTGAAAGGAAGGGAGAGTTTTACTTTTCTATCCTCCGTAAATCAATATTTAAAGCCAATTTCATCCAACTTGAAGTTAAGTATTAGTAGTGTTGTTTCGAATAATAGGAACAAGATAAATGAGGTAGAACGAGCTTTTAGCAGTACTAGTCTTAATTATGGTTTGGAAATACGTTCTGCTTTTAAAGGAAAGGCACAGATCAATCTGGGGTCAAAATGGAGTTATAATTTAATTGACACTGGTGTGAAAAGCTCATTTAATGACAACATAAGTTTTTTAGATTTTGTGTACAGTTTTAATAGTAAGGTAAATGTTAAGATTCAAAGTGAGCGCTATTTCTTTGGGAACTTAGATAAGAATAATAATCAATATTATTTTATTGACTTTGAGTGCAGGTATAAATTACAAAAAAATAAAATTGCTATATCGATTATTGGTAATAATCTATTGAATACTAATAATTTTAGAGATTTTTATCAGACAGATAGTAGTACCATAAATAGTCAATATCAATTGCAGCCTCGATTTGCTATGTTAAAATTTGAGTTTAGGTTACCATAAATGAATTAGGGGCCGATAACTTTATAGTTTTACTTAATTACCTCTACGCTAGTGACCTTTAATATTTTTTTTGATTGCAAGTTGAAAAATATCTTTTATAGTTATGCCAAGCGTGGTCACTTTAATAAATAATCAAGTACAGAAAAAAGACATAAAATATTTAAATTGTACATTTTGGTTTTGTAAGTTCTTACTTTTCTCCCAATTTACTATCACAGTACCATTTTCCAAACATAGTTGTCAAAAGGGTAGTTTGACGTATTCTAATAAATTATTCTAATAAATTATTCTAATAAATTAAAGCTCAGGACTAAATTATGATTTTACTTAAATTTATTGCTTTTGAAGCTATATATTTTTCAGAGGTAGTCTTGATCATATTAGTTGTTTTCTGAATATGTTGATATCTATAATTTCCACCGAAACTATTTAATAGATTGTTTACTTCAGACCAACTATTTGGTAAAACCATAATTTCTTTAAAATCATTTCCATAATATAAAGAGGTTCAAAACACAATCAAGGTGAAAATGTTTACATTAGTAAAGATCACACACTACACGCAAGAGTAGATGGAATTGTTAAGTTCCAAAAGAAAAGAGATAACAAATCATACGTTTCAATCCTTCCATTCGAAGTTGAAGCATAATTGATTTTCTCAATTTATTAAAAAACCCAATCTGAAAAGATTGGGTTTTTTTGTTTTTAATCAAGACTAC
>NZ_JAQWTM010000320.1 GCF_029242675.1 Flavobacterium sp. | reverse complement strand
CTTCAGGATTGTTTCGATCAACAATGGCTAGTTTTTCATAAGCTTTTATGGCGTTTGTAAATTCTTCTTTGTGAACATATGCTACAGCAATATTTTGGAGTGGCATTAATCCGTTGGGATCAATCGCAATTGATTTATTGTAAGCTTCGATTGCTTTATCGTAATCATTTAAGTGGCGGTAGCTTATTCCAAGGTTGTCCCAAGCAAATGCAAATTCAGGATCTTCCTGCACGGCTTTTTTAAAATAGTCCGCTGCTTGTTCAAAATTTTCTTTAGTTGACGCTTTCAATCCTAAGGAATAGTATTCGAGTGCTTTTTTATTCTCGGATACTGATTTAGCATTTTGTTTTTCATTGGCAGCCGCTTTTTCTTTGATAGCGGTGCAATCGCTCATTAAGTACCTTTCGAGTTCATAATAGGCCTGCTTGTACTCATCAGAGTCTTTGTTGAAGTTGATATCGATGTCTACTTGTTTTTTACCATTTTTATCTTTGGCTTTTGCCGCTATGTCTTCAATAGCTAATAGTTTTTTGCCCAATTGTAAGGCACTAACTTGTTGGTTGATGCAGCTATTGATTTCTTTGGTCACCTGGTCGATTGCTTTATTATACAATTGAATTGAATCAATGCACATGCAACTGTTATTCGCTAGCTCCTTTGTTAATGCGTCAGTTGGTAATTCTTTTGTTTTTTGAGCTTGCGAGTTGTAATATGTAAATAGAACAAGTAGTAGAGTTAGTTTTTTCATGGTGTTGCTGATCCTATATTTGAAATAATTGATGGTTAGGCACTTGTTTGTACTAGTACAGCTACTTTGTGTTATTCAAATATATAAATAATTAGTTACAAAAAGACGGCTGTTGTTGTACTTATTCAACTTTTTGATCTTTTGTTACTCTTGATTCGTTTTCTTTAGTAGTGGGTAGGATGTTGTATGGAATCTTGATGTGCGTAAGGGATAGCAGCGGCATCGCCCCGTCCTATAAATGAGGCGTAGCCACGATTTATAGGATGGGGAATATAGCGTATAGCCCGACACTGCTGTAATGAAATGGAAGCAGGGTTACGCCAAAAAAAAATAAAAGTAGATTCCTTATTTGATTCATCGAAACTAATTTGGATTTCTAAAAAATGTATATCTTTAGCCAAACCAAAAACCAAAATAATGCAAGAAGATAATCAAGAAGATTTTAAGCGCGAACTCGGATTACTAGACGGAACGATGCTTGTAGCAGGTTCCATGATAGGATCGGGGATTTTTATTGTAAGTTCCGATATGGTTCGGCAATTAGGGTCAGCAGGATGGCTGATTGCGATGTGGGTGCTAACAGGATTGATTACCGTTATTGCTGCCGTAAGTTATGGTGAGCTTAGCGCGATGTTTCCTAAAGCTGGCGGACAGTATGTTTATATTAAGGAAGCTTATGGTAAACTTGTTGGGTTTTTATATGGATGGAGCTTTTTTGCGGTTATTCAAACGGGGACGATAGCGGCAGTTGGAGTCGCTTTTTCGAAGTTTGCAGCTTATTTATTTCCATCTTTTATCGACAAAAATATTATATATGGGCGAGGTGATTTTAAATTGAACGCGGCTCAAATTGTTTCGATTATTACCATTATTTTATTGAGTTATGTAAATAGTCGTGGTGTGAAAAATTCAAAAACATTACAAACCGTTTTGACTGTTATTAAGATTTTATCACTTGCAGGACTTATTATTTTTGGTTTTGTAGCTGCCAAGGCAGAAGTTTGGGATGCCAATTGGGCAAACGCCTGGTCTTCCTCG
>NZ_JAQWTM010000313.1 GCF_029242675.1 Flavobacterium sp. | reverse complement strand
TGTTATTTTAGATGGTTATTTAGGCGTGTTTAGCACAGCCAAAGCACCGATGAAAATTACGTTTACCGAAAAAAATAATGTGTTAAGCGCTGAGATTTCAGGTTATCCTAAATTCAATCTTGAAGTAGCAGGGAAAGACTTGTTTGAATCAAAAAGAGCTGGAGTTAAATTTCAATTTAATGAAGATAAAACTGCTCTAGAAATGATAATTAGTGATGGTCAAAAAATCCCTTTTACGAAGGATAAATAAAAGATCTAATCCATTATAAATAGAAAAAACCAGCTGTAATAGCTGGTTTTTTTTGGTTTTATATTATGCTTCTGAATTTTTAGTTCTAAAAATAGTCCATTGTAGAAACGAAGATAAAACGACGGTAAGCATTGCACCTATAAAATTCAGCCATAAATAGCCTAGTTTTTCTTGACCACTAGGATAAATATAAATAGCATAATAGTAAATGATAAAAATGGTAATTTGACTAACCAATGCGCTGTAAAATATAGCTTTGGCTTTTACATATTTAATATAAAATCCAACTAAAAATATACCCAATACTGTACCGTAAAAAATGGACCCTATTATATTTACTAACTGAATCAAATTTTCAAATAAGGTACCCACGCAGGCAAATAAAATTGCAATGATTCCCCAAAACAGGGTGAAGAATTTAGTTGCGTTAAGGTAATGCTTGTCTGATTTTACAGTTTTTAAATTCCGTTTATAAATATCTATTGCAGTGGTCGAGGCCAAGGCATTTAGTCCTGAAGCAGTTGACGACATAGCTGCTGACATAATAACAGCGAGTAGTAAACCAATCAGTCCTTTGGGCAAATAATTGAGAATAAAGTGAAAGAATACATAGTCCTTATCGTTAGTTTCGCTGCTACTATCGGCTTTTAAAATGATTTCCTTTGCTCGGTCTCGCAGCTCTTTTTCTTTAGTAGATAAGGCTACTAATTCCTTACGCAAAATAGGATTATCGTAATCTTGATTTAGTTGGTCGATATACAGTAAGTTGATTACTTTTTTGTCTTCGGATAAAGCATCAAGTTTTTTCTCTAAAACATGATACTCCTCTTTATAGGCTGATTTTTCAATAGTTACCTTGTTATTTGGATTGAAATTTAACGGAACTGGATTAAATTGAAAAAAGACAAATACCATTACTCCAGTAAGCAAAATAAAGAATTGCATCGGAACTTTAAGCAAACCATTCATGATCAAACCCATTTGGCTTTCTCGAACTGATTTTCCTGATAGGTATCGACCTACTTGTGATTGATCGGTTCCAAAATAAGCTAAGGCTAAGAAAAAACCACCAGTGATACCACTCCAAAAAGTATATTTCTCCTCGGGATCAGTAGAGAAATTTACAATATTCATTTTATCATTGGCACCAGCGATATGAAGAGCATTGCTAAAAGTCATGTCATTAGGTAAGAAATGCAAAATGAGGAAAAAGGTAATCAACATTCCGGACATGATGACAAACATTTGTTGTTTTTGAGTCACGTTTACGGCTTTGGTTCCGCCCGAAAAAGTATAAAATATTACGAGGACACCAATAGCGATATTCATGTAGGTAAGATTCCACCCTAAAATAGCAGACAAAATAATAGCGGGAGCATAAATGGTCAGTCCCGTTCCTAAACCCCTTTGGAATAAGAAAAGGAAGGCAGCGAGCGATCTCGTTTTTAAGTCAAATCTTTTTTCTAAGTACTCATACGCAGTATAAACTTTGTATTTATGATAAATAGGAATGAAGGTTAACGAAATTACGATCATAGCAATTGGAAGTCCAAAATAAAACTGGACAAAGCCCATTCCATCATGATACGCTTGCCCTGGCGTAGATAAAAAAGTAATGGCACTGGCCTGAGTTGCCATTACAGATAAACCAACAGTGTACCATGGCGTTTCGTTGTTTCCTAAAATAAAATCTTCTACATTTTTACTTCCCTTGGTTTTCCAAGAACCATACCCTACAATAAAAAGTAATGTAACGATAAGTACAATCCAATCAAATAGCTGCATAGTTTAAGAGTATAATTTCATAATTAAGCAAAATATCAATATATAAATGGCATTTGCCACGAGAACTAAGGTGTAGTTCTTTTTCCAAATTCTAGTTTTTTTAGTTTCCATGGGCCTAATTTATGGTTTTATATTTTGATTACTGTCTTGTTCCTTTTTTTGAAGGGAAATCATGTTTGAAAGTAAGCGGTAGGCTCCCGATACACCTTCGGGTAGTTCTCTGAAAAAACTTAATCCAGTGTAAACATAAAATCCTTTTCCGTAAGGAGCTACTAATAGCGCACCATTTTTAGGACTTTCTCCTGTGTCATTGGATGATAGAATAGGAGTAAAGGCAGGATCAAACACATTAGGGTAATACAATCCTTGCTCTTGTGTCCAACCTTCAAAATCTTTTGAGGTGATTTTATTCGGATAATTTAAAACGGGATGTTTTGGTGCTAAAAACCGAACTTCAGCATTTTCCTCCGTAACTCGGTCTCTTGAAATAGTGAGCGGATACGGTGCGATATTGGCAGTACTAGCACCTTCGGGCGTGTTGTACTGCACGATCATCGTTTTTCCTTCTTTGATAAAATCAAAAAGTATTTGTCGTTTTGCCTCCATAGCAGGTACGACATTGTATGCACGGATACCTGTAATGATGACATCCAATCCCTGTAATTTTTCCGCCGTTATTTCCTCCGGATTTAATAAGGTCACTGAGTAGCCCATTTGCGTTAAGCTCTCGGGAACTTCATCACCAGCTCCCATAATGTAGCCAATGCGTTTTGAGTTCACTTTTAAATCTAATTTTATAAATTTTGCTTCCGCAGATTTTAGAACTTGTTGCTTGGTAATATGTGGATATTCAATAACCATTTGATCTTTGTTGAACGATTTATTAGCAACGGTAGCAATTGATTTTGCGATTACTTCCGAACTTGATTTTGGCGGTGAAACTTCAAAATAAACTGTTTTCTCCATGCCTTTCTTTTCAAAACTAAACGGAATTGAAGCAGGAGAAACGGACCAAGTTGCAGGTAAATCTAGTTTTAAAAATCCAGAAACAGTATCGCTTCCTGCTTTTACCTTAACACCAACTGACTTGGTACTTCTTGTAGTAAAAAAAGCTACTTTGTTGATTATTCCTGTTGTTACTTCTGGGACAATATCTAAATAGTTGTACATTTCACCTTTTACATTGTCATTGTACTTGTAAATAATGTTGCGTTCTAACGGAATTGAAATTCCGTTTATTTCAATAGTAAAAACGACTTTTGCTTCTCGGATAATGTCGGGAATACCAATCTTTTGTTGATCTTTTACTGTGTACATCCCTACCGTTCCTCTATCTTCCAACCAATACGGTTGCGTATAAGAAATAGTTTCAGGCAGTGTAAGATCGATAATCGTGTTTTCGGCACGGTTGTTTTCCAATACTTTAGTGATCATTGTTGTTTTTTGCATTGGCAAAGTGGTAATACTCACTAGACGAATGGGAACTGCAGAACGATTAATGGCTTCAATTTTTAACTTCAGACTGCTGCCAGGGCTTGCTTCTTGAGTAGTTGCAGCCGCCTCTAAGTATAAACCTGCACAAGCAGTAATTATGTTTTTGATTTCGGTGCTTTTTATTGCTTTCCAATGTTCATCTGATAGTGCTTGAATTAGCGTATATGCTTTAGTTAAATCCCCTAAACTAGCTGCAGGATT
>NZ_JAQWTM010000295.1 GCF_029242675.1 Flavobacterium sp. | reverse complement strand
GCTTCGGTTAACGTTAATCCCCAACCTTCATGCTTAGAAGTCATCATAAAAATAGCTGCTTTTTTATAAAAAGACTGCGGTTGCTGCTTTCCTTCAAAAAAAACTCTTTTCAGCTGCAATTCAATAACCGCGCACTCATAGAGCGTCCTATCCTTGCCTTCGCCAACTAACTGCAGTTTCCATTCTGGATTTCTAGCTTCTAATAATTTCCATATTTTTAACGCATAAGTCAATCTTTTAGAGCTTTCGTCCAGGCGCGCTACAATTAATATGGTTTTATCCTTAATTAATATGGACTCTTTTGAAATTGATTCCGGAAACGAAAGTGAATTACTTATTGCTACCATTTTATCAACATTCGAAAATGCATAGTATTGTTTAAAGTTACTGATGTACGATGCTGATAAAACAACAAATCGGTCACTTACAAGATACGATTCTCTAAATATCATTTTATCTTTACGCTCTTCGTATAGGACGTAAAGGGGATAAATAGCAATTTTTGTTAAAACCTTGAGTTTTCCATATACACTAAAACTTTTTTTAAAAGAATTGATAATTTCCTTGAATGAATAACCTACCCGTATACCTGGACTAAAATGCCAGGCGGTGATGATTTTGCAATTTGTGTTTTTCACGGCTTCAGCAGCTAACAAAGTATACCAAGGCCCTCCAGGAAGTAAAACAATATCAATATGATGGTCAGTAATAATTTTTTTTAAATCTACTGCTAACCTAATTATTGTTTCTATTTCAAATATATTATCAATTTTATCAACAAATTTATTGAAAGCACAAACACACTTGATAGAAGGCTGCTTAGATAAATAAGTGATTAAATTCACCGCAGACCGCTCTAAGCCACCACTATTAGAGTCAAAATCTACATTTAAAGCGAGTAATATATTCATTTTAGATTACGGTAATAGATGAAAATGTAGTACTAACAAGCATCACATTTTATTTTTTAATCGAACAATCCATCTTTTAACTAGGTCCAACTTGTATTTTCGAAAATAATATTTCAACATTTGATACTCTAGGTAATCGTCATAAAATAAGGGGAATTCCTGTTTTAGGATTTTTTGACGTTCGTAAGTATCTAATTCCTTGTTAGTAGAACTTATGCCATCTAAATAATAAACAGTAATAATTTGGTCTATATACTCAAAAGAAAAATTTTTCTTAAAAATTCCAACAATAAAGAATTTCCAATCTGAAACTATCTTTAAATCCTCATCATATAAATTATCATCAAGAAAGCAACTTCTTTTAATAAACGAGGCAGGATGTGGTAAAGAACCGTCAAAAAACTTTTTAAATGTAATTTTTTCAGAATAACTTTCTACAGTATCTTGCTCCTTTCTATTGACAAGGTCACCAAAAAAAATATCCTTAGTTTTACTTTTTAAAATTTCGATGACGTTATTAATTGTTTCAGCACCAAACAAAAGGTCTCCACTATTTAAAAACAATAGGTATTCTCCCTTGGCAGCGAGAATACCTTTATTCATAGCATTATAAATTCCTTTATCGGGCTCCGAAATACAATAATCAAAATGTGTTTTATTATTATTTATATAAGCCGCACTGCCGTCTGTACTCCCTCCATCAATTACGATATATTCAAATTCCTTATTATTTTGACCAAAAACGCTATTTACTGTGCGCTTTAAGCCAGTCACATCATTAAAATTAATCGTAATAATTGAAAGAATCGGATTTAATTTCATGTAATTAATTACTGTACTAAAGCCAAATCATTGGCCACCATTTCATGAACTAATGCTGCTAAATCATATTTAGGTATCCAATTCAGTTGCGTATTCGATTTTGTTGGATTTCCAATTAAAAGCTCAACTTCAGTTGGTCTATAGTATTCTGGATCCACTTTTACGACTGTTTTACCTATTTCAATTTGATAAGCTGGATTTGTGCAAGCGATAACTGTAGCAATCTCGGCCTCCGCTTCACCCGCAAAAACTAATTCGATTCCGCATTCAGCAAATGCCATTCTAACAAATTCGCGAACATAAGTCGTTTTTCCCGTAGCAATTACAAAATCTTCCGGTTTATCCTGCTGTAGCATCAACCACATTGCCTCTACATAATCTTTGGCATGACCCCAATCTCGTTGCGCATTTAAGTTCCCAAGATACAAACAGTCCTGTGACCCTGTAGCAATTCGCGCTACTGCCATAGTAATTTTGCGTGTAACGAAGGTTTCGCCTCTTCTTGGAGATTCGTGATTAAACAAAATCCCATTGCAAGCATACATGCCGTAAGCTTCTCTATAATTTTTAGTAATCCAAAAACCATATATTTTAGCTACTCCATAAGGGGAACGTGGATAAAATGGAGTTGTTTCTGACTGTGGTACTTCTTGCACTAAACCGTATAGTTCAGAAGTAGAAGCTTGGTATATTCTTGTCTTATCCTTTAGCCCCAAAATACGAATTGCTTCAAGGATACGTAACGTACCAATTCCATCTACATTAGCTACATATTCAGGTGAATCAAAACTTACCTTCACATGCGACATGGCACCTAAATTGTAAATTTCATCAGGTTGTACTTCTTGAATAATTCTTATAATATTAGTGGAATCAGTCAAATCACCGTAATGCAATTTAAAATGTACATTTTTTTCATGTAAATCGACATATAAATGATCAATTCGCTGCGTATTATATGAGGAAGCTCTGCGTTTTACACCGTGAACTTCATATCCTTTTTCTAGTAACAACTCTGCTAAATAAGAACCATCTTGTCCTGTTATACCTGTAATTAATGCTGTCTTTTTCATCTCTTTTATAAAAATTTTTCGTTGTAAACTTCTTTTATTCCTACCTCTAATTCAATACTGTATTTCCAGCCTAAGTTAGTTAACTTATTTACATCCATTAGCTTTCGTGCCGTGCCATCTGGACGAGTTGTATCCCAAATAATCTCACCTGCATATCCTACAATTTTTTTAATAGTTTCGGCTAAATCTTTAATGGTAATATCCTTTCCTGTCCCAATATTGATCAAACCTGCTTCATTATAGGATTCCATTAAAAACACACAAGCAGCTGCCATATCATCGGCGTTTAAAAATTCGCGCATTGGTGACCCAGTACCCCATAGTGTTACCTCAGTATCATTATTTACTTTGGCTTCATGAAATTTACGAATCATCGCCGGCAATACATGAGAATTTTCTAAATCATAATTGTCATTTTTTCCATATAAATTAGTAGGCATAACAGATATAAAATTACAGCCGTACTGACTCCTATAAGCATCGCACATTTTTATCCCTGCGATTTTTGCAATAGCATAAGGCTCGTTTGTAGGTTCTAATTCACCAGTTAAAAGATATTCCTCTTTTAAGGGTTGCGGCGCTAATTTTGGATAGATACAGCTAGATCCTAAAAATAGTAACTTTGTAACACCATTTAAATAGGAATGATGAATTACATTATTTTGTATCATCAAATTATCGTAGATAAAATCCGCACGGTAGGTATTGTTAGCTACAATTCCCCCAACTTTTGCAGCAGCTAAGAAAACATATTCTGGTTTTTCATTTTCAAAAAATGTTTTAACCTGCATGGCATCTCTAAGATCTAACTCTTTGGATGATTTTAGTATAAAATTAGTAAAACCTTTTGCCATCAAGTCTCTATGAATGGCACTCCCTACCATTCCGTTATGACCCGCAATATAAATTTTTGATGTACTATTCATTGTAACTATTTTTCATTAGGATATTCTTGCAGGGTATGATCTGCGCTTCTTTATTTTTAATTAGTAGTTTCTTTATCTTACAACATTCCTCTGATTGCATTGATCTCCGCTACTGTAAACGACTTATATTTATTTCTTTTCATTAATTTTAAAAAATGCCCTTTTGAAAATTCAGTTTTAGAAAACACGCGGTGTAGCAAATATATAGTACGTTCGATTGTCGAGACATCAAGATTCTCCGAACGAATTAAACGATAAAGAGGCGCATACTTAGGAGAATATAACTCATAAATTTTTAGTAGTTCATCCTGCCTCTTAGTCCCTCCTACACCACTTTTATGTGCTTCATGAATTCGATAAATCGATAACGGTTGATGCAAAGCAAAAAATTCGATATTATTTTTTTTAGCTCGTAAAAACCATTCCCAATCAAAACCAAAATGGAAATTCTCATCTAAAATACCGTTGTTCTCCCATACTTTTCTACTCCAAAAAGAGGAAGGCTGAATAATAATTGCTGCCAAATCCAAGGTCAATGTTTTATATCTATCAACAACATCGCTTCCATAGGTACTGACTCCAGTTACAGATTCCTCAAAATGAATGCAATTCCCAAAATAGATCCCATCCCCTTTCTCTATAAATTGCTTTGCGATGTACTGCAACATGTTAGGCATTAAAATATCATCGCTATTTAACCACATTAAAATGTCACCCGTTGCTCTTGCAAATCCTTTGTTTATGGCATCAGACTGCCCTTTATCCTTTTTTGATTCCCAATAAGTTAAATGCTGTTCGTGTTTTTTAATGATGGCAACTGAGTCATCATTACTACCACCATCATAAATAAGGTATTCTAAATTAGGATACGATTGTCCCAATACGGATAAGATAGTCTGTTCTAGAAATTGTCCTTGATTATAGGAAGGGGTAACGATTGAAATTTTAGGAAAATTCATTTACGATTTAAGATTTAAAACTACATTCATAAAATTTTTTCCAAACAAACTTAAGTTTTGTTCGTAATTAAATTGTGGTAAATTAATTTTCTTTTCCAAAAATAGGATAATTTGTGATGCAAGTTGTTTAGGGTCTAGAGGATCAAAATAAAAGGCTTGATCGCCAAGTTGCTCTTTATGCACTCTTAAATTCGAAACAATTAAATTTTGATTCATTGCTTTGGCATCCTCTACTACACTACTCCAACCTTCAAACAATGAAGGCTGTATCACTGCGACTGCATTTTTCATAAAAAACAATTGTTCACCGCGATCGATAAACCCTAAAAACCGAACACAATCATTCAAGTTATTCTCTATAACATACTCTTTTATTTCCTCAAAATAAGTAGGATTTCGAGGGTCAAATTCTTTTCCAGAAAAAAGAATTTGAAAATTATAATGGGTAGTTTCCTTAATCATTTTTAAGGCTTGGAGAAGGACTATATGGTTTTTATGTTTCCAAAATTGATTGGGAGAAAAGAAAAAAGGAACATTCATATCTATCTGATATTTTTGTCCTAATTCGGTTTTTACATAACTTAGATAATCTGGATGAAATACTGCAAAATTGACCACATAACAATGTGACATTGCCGTAGGATATAATCTTTTAAAATCACTTTTAGCATCTTCACTACTAAATAAAATATGATGGGTACTCCCTAGTATCGCTTCTTGTGATTGTTTTCGGTATGCCAAATATTCTTGAGAAAATAAATGAGGTAAATGTAACTCTTGAAAATCTGGGATCCAATACAAATGCTTTTTAATGGTATTGGGTAGATTTATTTCGCTAGGTTGAAAAAGTACATCAATATCAAAATTTATTTTAGCAGACTGGTATACCCAGTTTTTTACAAAAATACGTTTAAGTTTATTACTGACACGTTGAGACAAACTATGAGTTTGATTTATTAATTGATAGGAAATGTAAGGATAGTGCAATAATTTTATAGACTCGAACGAGGCTGCAGCGTTACTTAATATCACTATAAATGGCTTCTCATCGTCAGGTAATAAATTCAAAGATTGGATTAAATTTTGATAATAATAGGTTCCTCCAATCCAATTTTCGTCATAGGAGTAAATAATACCTATTCTAATTCTTTGATCCATGCAATATATTTTTTTATACCCTCAGTAATTGATACCTTATTTTTAAATCCCAACGCTTCTATTTTTGAAATATCAGCACACCAATTATTTGGATCTCCTAATTTAGCTTTCCCATTAAATACAATGGTATTATTCGGAGCGAACTCATCTCTAAAAATTGTAACTGCATCGCCTATTGTTGTTTCCACACTTGAAGCTACATTGTAAGTTGTTCCTTGAAAATCTCCTTTTTCAATTATTAAACGAATAATTTGAATTAAGTCATCAATATATATAAAATCTCGGGTTTCATTTCCTGTCCCGAAAAGGGTAATTGTTGTACTAGCCGATACTTTTTGAAAGAGATCCCAAAAAAGTTGCTTACTTAAGCCGGGACCATAAGCTGAGAACACACGCAAACTACAAGTTTGCAACCCAAAAAAATTGTGATATTCCGTTAACAATAACTCGCTTTGCAGTTTGTGAAAACCGTAAGGAGAAAGCGGCTTACTAGCTGCATTTTCAAGGATTGGTAACATCTCAGGGTTTCCGTATACTGCAGCGCTAGAGAAATTTATAAATTTACAATTTGAATTAAAATTCTTCAACGCAACTAGAATTTTTTGAACATTGAGAACATTAAGTTCAAAATCAATATCCGGATTTTCAAATGAAAAACCAACATTAGCTGAACCCGAGCAATTGATACAAACGTCGAATTGATTATTTTGAAATAAAGTATTAAAGTTAGTATTGCTTGAATCTAACTGAAAATAATTAGGTTTGTCTGAAGCAGTGATATCAGCCCCATAAACGCTAGTTCCAGATACGTTAGTAAAGAAATTGGAACAATGTTGTCCAATAAAACCATTTGAACCTATTATTAATATTTTCATTGTTTTAAAATTTATCCTAATTCAATTTTACAATTGAATTTTTTCAATTTTCTCAGTACGGGTATTATAAATATCCAATCCTTGCAATGGAATTAAACGTTCCTCTCCTCTTGCGAATACTAAATTACCATCTTTATCTCTACCTTCAGAAAATTGAGATTTGACATAACCATCTGTTACGGTTAATTCTCTTAAATCTTTCAATTTATCCTTTCTAACAAAATAAGCATTGTTACCATTACTATTACAACCGATGAAACCATACCCTTTTTCTGCAGCCAAATCACAAATAGAAAGTAATGAGGTACCATAAAGTAAATTTGAATAATGTGATTTTGTTCGAACGAATGATGGATCGTAGAGTGTAGTCCAAGGATTATCAGCCCCAAATAAACTGTTGTATTCAACTATAACAATAATTGGATCAACTGCTTTTATTGCTTTCCAAACCCAATAATCATTGCCATCAATATCAATATGCAATAAGCCTAATTCACCTATGAATCCATTATTAATTAACAAATTATCAATATTTTCAGCAGTTATAAAATCTGCAATTGCTGTTAGGTTTTGCTGCCAAAATAAATTTTCTGATTTTACAAAAGCAATATTATCATCAGAACCATCCATAATCAATCCACTCCAATTATTATTAATTAATAGGAACCTCGTGTTGCTCTCTGTATAATTCTCGACACCAAATTCAACAAAAGTCTTTGGAATATCATCTAGGTAGTTAATGAGAAAATTGATTATGCCATCATCCCCCCATTGAGAGAAAATTTTAAACTCAGATTTTTGAATATCAGCCAGAATAGCCGCTGTATTATTGATATTATCTCTCTCTAATAATTTACCTAAAGTGAGTCTGTTAAAAATAATTTCATGTTTGAGATTACTCATCTGAGCTCTATTTTTTTTAAAAAATGTTTTAATGCCGAACATAATAATATTATTTATTTGTTTAAAATTCTACTTGAATTGCCTACCACCTTTGAAAATGGAGCGACATCTTTTGTAATTATTGAGCCTGCACCAATAATAGCTCCTGTACCTATGGTTACACCTTTTAAAATTGATACATTATAACTAATCCATACATAATCTTCTATAATAATCGGACTCGTTTTTATTTTTCCAGCGGTAAATGGATGGCCAAATTGAATTAATTTTTTATATGAGTCAGCTCTTTCAATTGGATCTAACTCGTGACTATCAGAATCTATTATAGTCACATTATGACTAATTAGCACATTGTTACCAATTTTAATTTTTTGCCCCGACCATATTACAGAACCCTTACCAATATAACAATTATCACCGATAATTATGCCGTCTTTCGTATAAGGCCAAGTAAGTAAATGTCCTCTTATGTGTGTTCCAGATCCTATTGAAATCTTTTCAACAGTATCACTATAATTCTCTACTTCGGATCCGACATGAAAATTAGAATTAACTCCGATGGTTACTTGATTAAGACATTTCTGTCTTTTCTCGTTTTCAATTATATTAATTAAATCAGTAGGCAATATTAATTTGCATACTATTTTAGATAAAAATATTTTAATTTTTGATTTCATTAAAAACCTTAATTTTATAATTATATTATCCTTGCTTTAAGCAAATTATCATTGAATAGCAGTTTACTTGCTCTAACATTAAATTTTCATATTTTTAATTATGAAAAAAAGCGTGAATTCTATAAAATAATTTTTGAAAGATTTTATTTTCGAAAGATACTTTAATCGGATGAAATTTAGAATTTAAAGTATGGTCATATTTATGATCAATCATTATTGACATGGGATGAATAATTGGAAAACAAATTTCTTGAGCAACTAAGTTACTTATTTCAGAATTGGCATCAAAAGTATGAGTTGCATCCGCTCCAAAACCTATATTTGATATTAAATTTACAGAAGGTATTATCCCAAATTGTGAGTTACTAATTCTAGAAAAAACCCATTGGTAGTCCCAAAATGTTACTGCAATATTGCTTACCGCTTTGTCTAATGCATACTCATAAGCAGCTCTTTGCGAAGTGTTTTCAAATTGTTCTAAAAACAGCTCTTTAACACGGTGGTCATTCCATTTGGCAACTTTATAATCATATTCTAACCAAGCTCTTCTCCAGGTAGCCCAGCCCCAAATTCCAGACTCTTTCGAAAAAAAATAAGAATTATTACCACTTTCCCATTCCTTCAATAAATTTGTACCACAAATAGAGTTGATTCTAAAATCATTTTTATACCGTTCTAACATTTCCTGACAAAATGGAAAAAAACTCGCGGAGGGCAAGCAATCATCTTCTAGAATAATACCTTGTTCTACATGCTCAAAAAACCAAGTTATAGCTGAACTTGGAGCCAAGCCGCAACCTAAGTTTTTATCTCTAAAAAGGTTTTTTACTTCACAATCCCAGTCCACATTGGCGATAATATCTTTTACAGCCTCACAATTAGCAATATCAGAAGCAATATCCTCTCTTGGACCATCAGCAGCGATAAAAAGCTGTTTCGGTTTAGCGGCACGAATTGCCTCAAAAACTTGTTGAGTGTAGTGAGGTCTATTAAATACTAAAAAAAGTATGGGGGTATTGAAAGTCATCTAATTTACATTTACAGCCTGAAAATCATTTGGAATCACATCAGCTGGGATTTCATCTTTTATTTTAAAACCTAACCAAAATTTTGGTGCATATATAACTTTATTTACTTTTTCATTTAAATAGGCAGCCCACCATGAAAAAGAACTGTTGGCAATAATAGCAATATCGGCGTTTAAAATCAATTGAAAATCAATGATTGCATCATTTTCCAGAAATAAATAATTAGATTTATATTTATAATACTCTTTTACAAATACGATATCATCACTGATACAAATTATTTGATAGTCGCACACATCATTAATTAACTGCAGACAATTATCATAATATTTCATAGGCAATGACATATCTTGCCCTCCATATGACTCATCTCCATGTGAGATATAATCTGTTCTTCTAAAGTGCATCACAATCGTTTTGTTGTCGCTAAACAACTTGCCATACTTTTCTTGAAATTGTGCTCTAAGACGTTTCTTGATGACTAATCGCTTTTTTACCTCATCAACTGATGTTTGGAAGAAGTTTTCTGATTGAAAAAAGCCTCTGTATCTTACTTGATCTTTCAGCATTACCTCTTTTTCTTTAATTTGAAAAATTGTTTCATATGCACACATCCGATGCGCTACTCTTGCGTACAGTTTACAAAAAAAAGAGGAATACAAAAAATTAGTTAATGGGTCTAAAACAAAATATTTTGTTAATTCAAATTTTTGAGTAGGCGCAATTATAAATTTTGTTTGGAGCTTTCTGGCGGTAGCAATTGCAAAGGCATATTGAAACATTTGGTTGCCCATCCTACCCCATAAATCTACTTTAATCATCTTTTAATTTAATTTTAAACTGTGATCCAAAGCAACAAATCCAAAACCCTTGGGCATTACCTTACCTACATTATAATAATCTCCCGCTTCGATATAAAAACTCACCGCATTGTTGATCCAATCCGCCTCGTCTTCGTTTATTTTAGCATAAAGAGAAACGATGTATTTGCCCTCTAGTAAATTTAACTTTGGAATAGTGATTGTAAAATGAGTACTATCAGCATTAATTACAAAATTTTCTTGTTGAGAAAATGATGTTAATTGAGTCAATAACACTTCATTTTGATCCAAAATATTTAAATCAAAACGAACACTTTCTAAGGCATCTTGATCAATATTGTTTTTAAAATAACATTTTATAATGAGTGACATACCCGTTTGGATATTGGTAATCTCATTATTTGCAAGATCGAAAAAATTAATACTAGAAAATTTAATTTTTCCCGTACCCATTCTATCTTTTCTACTAAACAAATCGGTTTCTAATAAGTTTTGCCCCAGAAAAGAATAATTTTCCACGGCGCCCATTATACCGCCATTATAATTAATCTTCCCGTTATTCAACACAATGCCATTATTACAAAGGCTATTTACCGCTACCATGTTATGGCTTACAAATAGCACCGTTCGACCCTCTCCCTTTGAAACATCGCCCATTTTACCTAGGCATTTTTTTTGGAACTCGGCATCTCCCACTGCTAAAACCTCATCGACGATCAATATCTCGGATTCAAGATGCGCAGCAACTGCAAATGCTAATCGCACATACATTCCTGAGGAATATCTTTTAACAGGTGTGTCAATGTATTTTTCAACACCTGCAAAGGCAACAATTTCATCAAATTTTCTAGTAATTTCGTGTCGACGCATCCCAAGAATTGCACCATTCATATAGATATTTTCTCTTCCTGTCATCTCTGGGTTAAAGCCTGTTCCTACTTCTAGCAAGGAGGCTATACGTCCGTTTACTTTAAAATTTCCGGTGGTTGGTTTAGTCACTTTACTCAACAACTTTAGTAAGGTACTCTTTCCTGCTCCGTTGCGACCAATTATACCAACAGCGTCACCTTGTTGAACCTCGAAATTAATATCTTTTAGTGACCATACGTAGTCACTAGCACCTGTACTTGTACGATCGTTACTGTCTCCTATTTTTAAATAAGGATCTTCTTTCCCACGAATTTTACTCCAAAAACGATTTAAATCATGGCTTAATGTCCCTGTTCCTACTTCGCCAAGACGATATTGTTTTGAGATATTTTCTGCTTTTATAGCTAATTGTTTCATTGTCGTTTTTGTAAAATACTGATCTAATTCTTCATTAATGTCTGCAGCTATCTAAACTGTGTCCATAAAGCTTTTCTCCACTTTATTAAAAATAACTACGCCAACAACAAGAATAGCTGTAATTAACAAAGCACTAATTCCAAGGCTTGAAGCTTCAAAACTACCCGAACCTAAATAACCATATCTAAAACATTCAAAAATTCCACTTAACGGGTTGGCATCAATAATCCATTTGTATTTGTCAGGAAAAGACGAAATAGGATAAACTACCGGAGTGGCGTACATGGCTAACTGAATTCCAAAAGTGAGTAAAAAGCTAAGATCTTTATACTTGGTGGTTAATGCTGAAAAGATCATACCAAGACCCAATGCAAAAGCGGCCATCAATAAGATTAAAAAAGGGGTAGCCAAAATCCATATATTAGGTTGTATCGACTTTGTTACGAATGTATAATACAATACAACCAAAATAAATAAACTGAATTGGATTGCAAATTTCATCAAAGCAGAACTAACGATGGAAAGTGGAATAATCAATCTAGGGAAATATATTTTACCAAAAACAGCAGAATTGTCTTTAAAAACCGTAGATGTTTTTGTCAAAGCTTCCGAGAAATAATTCCAAATAGTGATACCTGCCAAATAAAAAGCTATTTGTGGCAACCCATCTGTAGATAGTTTGGCTATTTGACCAAACAGCACCACATACATCACCATGGTTAGCAAGGGTTGAATAAAAAACCAAATAGGACCTAGAATGGTTTGTTTGTAAAAAGTAATAAAATCTTTTTTTATTAGCATTACCAACAGATCTCGATAATGCCAAACCTCCCTTAAGTTAACAGAAAACAAGGAATCCTGAGATTTAATTTCTTCGGTCCAAGTTTGTTGTATTTTATCCATAATTGATTATTCTTATTTGTTTAAGAAATAGTAAATTCTATCATTTTGTAGAAATAATTTCCTAGATACCAACTATTCTATTTATTTAACTTCTTGATCAACGATCGTTTTAAAATAAGCAATCGTCTTAATCAAGCCTTCATTCAATTGCACTTTTGGTTCCCATCCGTTCAGCTTGGCCTTTGCTAAACTGATATCCGGTTGTCTTTGCTTAGGATCATCTTGTGGTAAAGGCAGGTGAATAATTTTAGAATTAGAATCAGTTAAGGCAATTACCGCTTCAGCTAGTTCTAGCATGGTAAACTCATTTGGATTACCAATATTCACTGGACCTAGAAAACCATCCTCTGAATTCATCATTCGGATCATTCCTTCAACTAAATCATCAACATATTGAAAAGAACGTGTTTGTAAACCGTCTCCAAAAATAGTGATATCTTCTCCTCGTAAGGCTTGCACAATAAAATTAGAAACCACACGTCCATCAGCAGGATTCATGCTTGGGCCATACGTATTAAAAATTCTAATGATTTTTATATCGACTTGATTTTGATTGTGGTAATCCATGAACAAGGTTTCTGCACATCTTTTCCCTTCGTCATAACAGGAACGAATCCCAATAGGATTAACATTCCCCCAGTAAGTCTCGGGTTGTGGATGAACTGATGGATCTCCATAAACCTCGCTGGTACTTGCTTGTAAAATTTTAGCTTTTACTCGCTTTGCCAAGCCTAAAGTGTTAATCGCACCCATTACTGATGTTTTGATCGTTTTGATAGGATTGTATTGGTAATGTACCGGAGAAGCTGGACACGCTAAATTGTATATTTCATCGACCTCAGCATAAAAAGGCTCTGTAATATCATGACGAACTAACTCAAAACGGGGATTACCGATCAAGTGTAAAATATTTTTCTTATCACCAGTGAAATAATTATCCAAACAAATCACATCATGACCTTCATTAATCAAACGAGTACATAAATGCGATCCTACAAAACCAGCGCCGCCTGTTACTAATATTTTTTTCATATTGATTGTAATTTATATTGTGATGCTGTTTAGTTCTAATTCAAGAAACTTCAGCTTTATTCTCTTTTATCGTTAGTTAGAGTACTACTACAACTAATTTAATAATTCTGAATTTTTCCTCTCTAGTGTCGTATATACATTTTTTACATCTTGAGAATACTGCTTTTGCAAAATAAGATTGGCAGTTGGAGTGTATACAAATATAGTGTCTCTAACCCCTACAAAGGCTGTATAATTATTAGTCCCAATCACCATATTACCCTGCTTATCAACAGGGTGCCCAATCGTTTTTAAATAATCATAAACCGATTCAAACGAACCCAAATCAGACCAACTGAATTGAGCTGAAACCACTTTTATTTTCCTTGAACGTTCCATTACCGCATAGTCAATACTGATGGAAGGAATTTCTAGTGAAAGTTCCAAGTCTAAATTTCCATCACTATTATTTTCCCAAGCTATTTTTGATTTTTCATAAACCTCTGGCGTATATTTTTGTAATTCTTCTAAGAAAACATTTGCTTTAAAACAAAACATACCGCTATTCCATAGAAAACTTCCTTTTTCTATAAAATCAGTTGCTGTAACTTGATTCGGTTTTTCTCTAAAAGAAAGTACGTTGTCTCCTTTTCGTTCAATATAGCCATAACCCGTTTCAGGCTTAGTAGGTACAATTCCAAAGGTAACAATAAAACCATTAGAAGCCTTATCGATAGCTTCTTGAATAGACTGCTCGTATAAATCAGCATCTCCAATAATATGATCCGAAGGAGTTACAATTAAAATATCATTTGGTTTTGAGGCAAAAGCGGCAAATGCAATTGCTGCTGCGGTATTTCGTGGTGTCGATTCAACAATATCAATATAGGGTGTACCTGATTTCTCGAGTACTTTCTCGCTTAGATGACGGTTATCAATATTTCCAACTACCATAACCTGATCAGCAATATTTTTATTGCGTTCCACAGTCATTTCAAATAAAGATTTCCCACCAAATATATCTAAATATTGTTTAGGTTGGCTTTTACGAGAAAGTGGCCATAAGCGGCTACCTACTCCTCCCGTCAAAATTACATGTGTGATGAATTTATTTTCCATAATAAATTAGACTTTTCATTTAGTTATAAGAAGATACATTATAAACGTCCATCCGCTTGATCCCCTAAAATTCCTTTGACATCATATAAAACACTCAAAGGCTTTAATAAAGTAGCAATGTCAAGCGATAAGAAAGCATTATGAGAAACACCCAATACAACAGCGTCAAACTTTGCTTTAGGTAAATTGGTCAGTGTAATAATTCCATATTCCTTCAATACCGCCTCAGGGTTAGCAACTGGATCATAGGTGGTAACACTAATTCCATAGTCGCTCAACGCTTCAATAACAGTAATTATTTTGGTGTTTCTAACATCAGGGCAGTTTTCTTTGAAAGTTATCCCTAAAATTAACAAAGAGGCTCCATTAATTGAAATCCCTTTTTTAATCATCAATTTGACGATTTGTGAGGCGACATACTCCGCCATACTATCGTTTAATCGTCTCCCTGCTAATATAATTTCAGGATGGTAGCCAAATTCTTGAGCGCGTTGCGCCAAGTAATACGGATCTACTCCTATGCAATGCCCTCCAACCAAACCCGGCTTGAAGGGTAAAAAATTCCATTTAGTACCGGCAGCCTCAAGAACTGCCTGAGTATCAATATTCATGAGATTGAATATTTTAGCTAATTCATTCACAAAAGCAATATTGATGTCTCGTTGCGAATTTTCGATCACTTTAGCTGCTTCAGCTACTTTTATCGATGGTGCTAAATGTGTACCTGCCGATATTACTGAGCGGTACAATGCATCTATTTTTTGTCCCGCTTCTGGTGTAGAACCGGAAGTAACTTTTAGTATTTTATCAACCGTATGTTCTTTGTCTCCCGGATTGATTCGTTCAGGTGAATACCCGACGTAAAAATCGGTATTGTACTTTAAACCAGAAATACGCTCCAATACAGGAACACATTCTTCCTCTGTAGCTCCAGGAAATACAGTAGACTCATATATAACAATAGCTCCTTTTTTCACTACTTTCCCAACGGTCTCACTCGCCTTGTACAAAGGTGTTAAATCAGGTCGGTTATTTTTGTCAACTGGCGTAGGAACCGTAATAATATAGTAATCGCAATTCTTAATATCCGAAATTGCACTTGTAACAAATAGACCTTGAGTTGCGTTGAGATCATAAACCAAAACCTTCTTTAAAGCACTAGAATTTATCTCTAAAGTAGCATCAACTGCTGATTGCAATTCTGACACTCGCCCAATATTGATATCAAATCCTACAACAACGTATTTCGTTGCAAAAAGTCGTGCTAGCGGTAAGCCAACATATCCAAGACCAATTACTGCTATTTTCGAATTAGGGTTCATTAATTTCATATTTTGGTGACAACTGTACACAGCTTCGCGATTCAAACTCACATAATTAAGTTCAAATTCACGCCTATTCTAGGGCAAATATAATGACATTTAGCCGTATTTCCTTCACTTTTGGAAAGTCAAAAATAAGAAAACCCTATACTTAGATATTTTAAATCTATAACAGACTATCCATCAACACCTATCTGAAACAAAAGCAATTAGTCGCATTTCAAAAATCACTAATTTAGGTGACTAAAATAAAATTGCCAGCTGATTAAAACTAAAGAACTCGCAAACTTCGTTATTCCTTGTTGATTTTCATTTTTAATACACATCCCAACGATTCCAATACCAAAATATAATTAGTGTTACTAACTTCTTGGACAATTGCTTTTTGTGATAAAAAAGGCCCTGACTCTACCTCCACCATATCACCAACTTTGTACTTGGCAATCGAAATATCAGCATCAAAACCTGTGTTTAGCCATTTTTTAATAACATCAATTTCTTCTGACCGGACTATTGCGGGTTTACTTAACCAAAAAAGATAACGAACCACACCCGGAGAACTAAACACGATATTTCTGTCAGCCTCGGGCAATTGGACAAATACATAGGAATTAAAAAGAGGCACTTCTACCTTTTTTTTACGATCTGACCATTGCCGTACTTGCTTAATTACAGGGCAATAACATTCTATTCCGTTTTTTTGTAATTGTTCTGCTACTTTCTTTTCCCACTTCGGTTTTGTATAAAGTACGTACCAATTCATATCATCATTTTTCTAAAACAGCGCTAATTTTCCGTTATTTGTAAAGCTACAATTGTATTTTAACCG
>NZ_JAQWTM010000310.1 GCF_029242675.1 Flavobacterium sp. | reverse complement strand
CATTAAAAGTTCTGACTCTTCGTAACCCAAAATGGAACATCCTGCCGCATTGATTTGAAGAAAATTACCTTTTAAGTCGGTAACAGCAAGTAAATGTGGTATTAAATCTAGTAAATAACCACTTGTATTGGACTTACTTTTTAAAGTTACTACCGTTTCTTTCTTGTACTTTTTTGTTCTACTTTCAGCGAATGACTTTTCATTTAAATTATCAACATTTAGGAGATCAATGTTCTTTTCTTCAACAATTTGGTGCTCCCTACACAAAACTAAAATACAGTCTTTGTCTTGGAATTTTACAGAGAAACCTTGTAATACAGCCCTATAGTTATTGGTATTACTGCTGCTAATATCAAATAATCCAAAATCAATATAATCTTGATTGTGCTGAAAATCGTGATGAGTTGATTTATATCTAGTTAATTGATCTTGACGAATTAAAGAAGTAGCAAGGGTGGACAAAAATATATCTTTAGAAACACCAAAACGTGCTAAAGCCGCGGTATTTACATCCAATACTACATAACTATTTTTTTCATAAATCCAGGAAGGCTGGGGATTATAATAAAATAAGCTGCTTAAGTTAGTAGTATTTATTTCCATGTTATAAAAAATTACAATCGTGCAGCTTTCTTTAGCTATTTAATAGCAAAATTCTTTGATGGCTTTACTTAAAAATACCTCCAACAACTCCATTTGCTTTCAGGCATCAATTCTTAATCCAAGCTAAAATAGTAAATTTCTTTAAGAAACTAAATATTTATAACAATTTACTGATGAAATTGTTATGAAAATATATAAAAAAACCATCAAAAACACATTGTGATTATTTGATGGTTAATTTAAAGTAGAGTAACTACTCTTATTTTTTCATTTTCTGCCTTTTTACTGGCTTTTCAGCTGGCTCATTTTTATTTTGTAGTAAATAATTGGCTAATAATTTTTCTATTAATTCGTCTTTAGTAAGATGATGAAAAACGGTTTTTATTTTTGTTTTTAATTCGGAATCCACATCGTCATTCGGCTTAGTTTTAAAGATTTGCTTTGCCCAAAGTAACGTATTGTTTTGCTCGATACTTAAAGTAGAAGGCTTACTGAATTTGCTAAATTTAATTCCGAGTTCCTTTTCGAAATCTTCAATTTCTTTTTCTTCTTCTGGTTGTAAAACGGTTAATGATAACCCCTTTGCTCCTGCTCTAGCGGTACGACCAGATCGGTGTACGTAAGCTTCGTATGCATCAGGTAAATGATAATTCACTACATAGGAAATCTCTTTTACATCGATTCCTCTTGCAGCCAAATCAGTTGCCACTAAAATATTGATATGTCCTTCACGAAATTGCTCCATGATACGGTCTCTAATTCCTTGCGACAGACTTCCATGTAAAGCACCTGAAGAAAAGCGATTGATTGCCAGATTTTTAGCGAGCTTGTTTACAGCGGCCTTAGTTTTACAAAAAATTATTCCGCGTTCTCCTTCTTTAGAATTTAAAAAGTGCATCAAAACATCTAGTTTCTCGATAGGATCCACCACAATGTATTCGTGATCAATACCTTGATTACCCACGGTTTCCATATTAGCACTTACTTGAACTACATTTTTGTTCAAGTAATTTTGAACGAGTTGCTTGATTGTACCGGGTAAAGTTGCCGAAAACAAAATGGTTTTATGCTCTTTAGGTAATTCAGCTACTATTTCGTCTAAACTTTCTTTTAAGATACTTACCATTTCGTCGGCTTCATCTAAAACTAAAAAGTTGGTTTCCTTTAGGTTGATCGCTTTACGCTGAATCAAATCGATTAAACGCCCTGGTGTCGCAACGACAATATGAGTTGGACTTGTTAATCGCTCAATTTGAGGTTTGATTGGTATTCCACCGCAGGTTGCTGCAATTGAAACAGCAGGTAAAAACTGCGCAAAAGCCTCTAAATTGGTAAAAATTTGATGTCCTAATTCTCTCGTTGGAACAAGAATAACTGCCTGAACATTGGTTTTGGTAGTATCAATTAATTGTAAAAGTGGCAATCCAAAAGCAGCCGTTTTTCCCGTTCCTGTTTTTGCCAATCCTACTAGATCTGTTTTGTTAGCTAGTAATAATGGAATTGCTTTTTGCTGAATTTCGGTTGGCGTTACAATTTTCAATTCGGCTAGCGCTTTGCAAATTGGTGCCGAAATTCCAAGGTCTGAGAATTGTTTTGACATGTTTGTGGATGTGTTATTTTAAAAAAAATGTGATTGGTAAGCAACTTTCTAGCCCTGATGGGAACGATATCCTGTTGTGGTGGTGTTCACCACAACAGATAAAGTGTACAGCAGGAAAAAGCTCTTTATATTATTCCTCGTCATCAGGCTCGTTCATGATTTTTTCACGATACTTTTTACCCAATAACAACGTTAATTTCAATTTATAATCATCGACTAGCCATTCGCGGTAGTTTTTACTACACTGGCTCAAACACTTAGAATAGCGCTTGATGCGGCAGTCGATGTCGTCATCTAGCTCCTTCGCTAATGCTTTGGCTTCCTGCAACGTCTCAGTATTGTAAACGCACATGGTGCTGTGTTGCTCTAACGATTTTTCTAGTACAACTTTTGAACGCAAGTTTTGCTTGATGGCCAGCTTGTGCTCTTCTTCAACATCAAAAGTAACGTCTTCTGTCTTACTGAATTTAGCACGTAATTCTGGTGGCATCGAGTACTTAAAGTACAATTCAATTTCAGTATCATCACGTAAATTCTCTAAATAAAACTCCGGTGATTTAAATATATGTTGCCAGTTAACCGGCTCGCTCCATAAGCCAAAACGGGCGGCATTATTACCTAAGTCGATTACTGTAAACTCATCTTTGTTAGGTAATTTACGAGATCCACGACCAATCATCTGGTAGTACAAGGTTAGCGACTTGGTAGCTCTATTTAATATAATGGTCTCCACCGTAGGCTCATCAAAACCTGTGGTAAGAATTCCTACCGAGGTTAAAATAGCATCTGGTGTGTGTTTGAACCAATGTAGTATATCTTTTCGTTCCTCAGTACTACTTGTGTTGTCTAAGTGGCGAATAGGATAACCGGCTTCTCTAAAAGTTTCATAAACATAGAGAGATGTATTGATCCCGTTATTGAAAATCAAGGTCTTTTTACCTAGCGATTTTTCAGCGTACGCATGCAATAATTTTTCTTGCATGTGCATATTCGTATACAAATCATCCGATGATTTAACGGTATAATCCCCATTGATCCCTACTTTTAATGAAGTTAAGCCCACATCATAACTGTATGTTGTTGCTCTTGCTAAGAATCCGTTACTAATCAGTGAACTAATAGTGTCTCCAACGATTAACTCGTCGTAGCTTTCGTGCATGGGTAACTTAATATTCGAGCTCAACGGCGTTGCTGTTACTCCTAATATAAAGGCATTCGTGAAGGAGCTTAATAATTTTCGAAAAGAGTTGTAATGTGCTTCATCAATAATTACTAATCCTACGTTGTCAAGGTGTAATTTTTCGTCGTAAATACGGTTTTTAAGCGTTTCAACCATAGCAACAAAGCATGAAAAATCGTTTTGATCCGGTAGTTCTTTTACTTTACTATTAATGATTTTGTTTTTTACTCCAAAGCCTTTCAACATCTTGGATGTTTGCTTACAAAGCTCGATACGGTGTGTTAAAACAACGACTTTTAAATCGTGCTTAGAGAGGTAACGACGAACAATTTCAGAGAAAATAACTGTTTTACCTCCACCGGTTGGGAGCTGATAAAGCAGGTGATGTTGTTTAGGTCCGTTATCGATGCGTTCAAATATAGCATCGATATCGCCTTGTTGGTATGCGTAAAGTTCTTTTTTGTCTTCTTTTTCTATTTCTATAGTATTTTCAAACATTGTTTTTTCTTGGGTTTTTGCAAAAATACGTCTAAAAAACAGTTTATCGGTTATATTTAATTTAAAATATCCCGATGACCTTAAATAATTTTGAATTATAGTAGACGCTTAATCCTCTATTTTTTCTAGGATTATACTGAATTCTTGCTTGTTTTGCCAGCGTTGCTTCATTGCTTCTTGACTTATGGTAAGTAATCGCTGTTTAAAATCAAATGTTATGCCATTAGCAATAACAAATCGAACCAATTGCTCAAACGAGTTAAGCATACTTTTAAAAAATAGTTCTTGTTTTACAAAATGATCAGCGGAGTAGGCTTGTGCTATTTCGATATGGTAACACATGGCGTCAGCAATGATATAGGGATCTACGCCAAGTACTGTGAAATGCTTTATCATTTTTTGAGCAACAGAACGACGCATTTTAGCGCGCCGTTTTATTTTTCCTTTTTGCACAGGAAAATATTCGTGAGAAACTTTAATCTTAAAGTCTTGCAGCAGCGCATTTTCGTTAGGATTGAAAACAAAATTATAATACACTTTTACAGGAATGAATTTCTCGTACAGTGCAACCATTTGTTCTTCGAGTTGCTCTTTGGTCAACTCTTTTAAGTACTTTTTTAATTCTCGCTTGCTCATTATCAAAGTTTAGGACTACAAAAGTAAATTAGTTTCGGTTGCCATGCCCAAAAAATGGATGATAATACTTAATTTTGGCATAAATCAATTAAAAAAGTACCATGTTAAAGGTTTTCAAGATCACAGCTATTCTAGAAGGAATCTCTTATTTAGTTTTAATTGCCAATATGCTTATACTAAAAAACATGAACCCTGATTTGTATCATGTAATTCTTAGGCCTTTTGGTATGGCACATGGTTTTCTTTTTATTGCCTACATCATTTTAGCAATCTTGTTGAAAAAACCACAAAATTGGAGTTGGAACACGCTTGCCATTATATTGGCTGCTTCACTAATACCATTTGGCACCTTTTATATAGAAAAAAAATACTGTAAACATGTTTAAAGCGGCCACC
>NZ_JAQWTM010000236.1 GCF_029242675.1 Flavobacterium sp. | reverse complement strand
TCGCCTTGTTCATAGAGTAGAAAAGCCAAATTACGCAAAGAAATATTTTCTTTCTTATAAAGTTCCAAATCAGACATGGCAGAAAGAATAAGCCATTTTTTTTGCTCCTCGATTTTGCCTTGTTTTTGATAAATTGTCGAGATGATGTAGGCAAAAACCGCACGGTTGGGATCGTTTGCTTTTAAATTTTTATACGGAATCGTTAACTCCTTCAGGGCTTGTTCGTATTTTCTTTTCTCAATTAAGGATTCAGCTAAATTAATAGTGTAGTCTGAAGAGGGCTTTTTGATATACACTAATGCGGAGTCACGGTATTTTTGAACCCAATCGAGGTACTGTTTTTTTTCGTAATCTGAGCTGGCGTAGTCTGCCATATAGCTGTAAATGCTGCGGTTGTTGTTGTAGTAGGTTCCTTTTAAAGCAGACTTATTTTCTAATTTAATAGTTGAAAGCACATCCATAGCTTCCTTGTACATGCCTAAAGTTCCCATAATGGAGGTAAGGTCTAAATTGGCTTCTTGTATTTTTTGCAAATTATTTAACTTGTTCGCAATGGAGACCTTTTTTCGGGCGTATACCAAGGCCGAATCTGATTTGTAAACACGGTATTCATCAAATAACTGATGATAAATAGCTTCTTTTTGCAGTTGAGAAGAAGAAGGAGTAATTTGGTTTCTTAGAGAATGTATTCTAGATTCTTTTTGATTTGAATAAATTTCTTGTTGGTCAAGTACTTGATCCAGTTGTTTCAATAAGCGAGCTGTGCTTTCTTGAGAGAAAACAATTTTTGGTAAAATAAGTAGAACCAACAACAATAGGATGCGAAGCATTTCAGCAGACTTTTATTCCCGTAAAAATATACAAATTATCCTAATGGTTAGTTTTGGTTGTGATCTTTGGTGTCTAACCGGTAAAGATATACTAGCGATTAGGGAATTGCGAGCAGGATTTAAATTGTCTTGACAGGAATCAGGACTAAGTTATGAGTGATGCTTATGGTATGCTATTTGTTAATAAAAACGCATAAATTATTTAAGTCGCCTACAAATCATTAAATTTGTAGCTTATTCAATACTATGTTAGAAAAAGAAGTAATAAATTTCGAAAAAACAGCCATTGTAGGTATTGTAACTCAAAATCAAAGCGAAGAGAAACTCAACGAGTATCTTGACGAACTAGAGTTTTTGACGTACACTGCTGGTGGGGAAGTTGTAAAGCGTTTTTCTCAAAAAATGGAACGACCAAACCCTAAGACCTTCGTTGGAACTGGAAAAATAGAAGAGATTCATCATTATGTGAAGGAAAACGGAATCTCTACTTTAATTTTTGATGACGAACTATCGCCTTCACAACAAAAAAATATTTCAAAAATAATTGTAGAATGTAAGATTCTAGATAGAACACACCTTATCCTAGATATTTTTGCACAACGCGCCGAAACTTCGTACGCAAGAACGCAAGTTGAGCTTGCGCAATGTATTTATATGTTGCCAAGATTATCTGGATTGTGGACGCACTTGGAGCGTCAAAAAGGAGGAATTGGAATGCGTGGACCAGGAGAAACTGAGATTGAAACTGACCGTCGTATTGTAAGAGACCGTATTGCTTTATTGAAAGATAAAATCAAAGCTATCGATAAACAAATGGGCACCCAACGCGGAAACCGTGGGTCGATGGTACGTGTTGCTTTAGTAGGATATACCAATGTGGGAAAATCAACTTTGATGAACGCCGTTGGAAAAAGTGATGTTTTTGTAGAGAATAAATTGTTTGCTACACTAGACACCACGGTTCGAAAAGTCGTGATTAAAAACCTACCATTTTTACTTTCAGACACCGTTGGATTCATTCGCAAATTGCCTACGCAATTAGTTGATTCTTTCAAAAGTACACTCGATGAGGTTCGTGAAGCCGACTTGCTGTTGCATGTGGTTGATATTTCGCATCCTGATTTTGAGGATCATATTGCCTCAGTAAATCAAACGTTGTTGGACATTAAAGCTAACGACAAACCGGTTATCATGGTCTTTAACAAGATCGATGCCTACAAACATCTAACCATCGATGAAGATGATTTGATGACAGAGAAAACTACCAAGCACTACACATTAAAAGAGTGGGAAGCCACTTGGATGAGTCGTGTAGGCGAGGAAAATGCTCTGTTTATTTCGGCTACAAACAAAGAGAACTTCGAAGAGTTTAGAGAACGCGTTTACGAAGCCGTAAGACACATCCACATCACACGCTTCCCGTACAACAAATTCTTATATCCTGATTACAAAGATGCTGTCGAGAAAGAAGTCGATGAAGACAATGAAGAGGAATAAGCTTTTCTATAAATTATAAAAACTAAAAATCCCTTTTGAATTTATTGTTTCAAAAGGGATTTTTTATATCCTTAGTGTTGTAACGTTAGAAACCGTAGTTAACTCCCAAACCAAATAATTGTCTTACCTGAACTGCTTTCACCGAGTTGTCATCATAAATCGCTTGTAAGGCTACATTAGCAGTAAGGTATTTATTGATTTTCATGGCAACATTCATTTGATAATCAATATCAACGTTTTGCGGATTATCTAAATAGTTGGAGTACATATTCAATCGATTTTCAATAGATACATTGGTCATTAAGTTGAATTTGTAATAGGCAGTGACACTAGCTCCAAATTCAAAACGAGTGGTTTCTCCTTGCAAAACCCCAAACGAGGGTCCAAGTTCAGTAAAGTGACTGTGTACTACGATCAATTTGGCTGCAGCTGGAGCAAAGTTAACGCTCAAATTGTCACTTTTTTTCCATAACATACCGGGTCCCATTTGAAAATAGGCGGGTGAGAAAAAATGCGAGATACGCATATCATTTTTATCTAATCCAGTATCCATTTGGCTTTTAAAATTAAAGTAAGCTGAATAATACCAATTAGGTGCCTTGGATTTTTTTCCCCAAATAGAATTTAGTTCCAAACGGTCATCCGTCTTAGCTGTTTTTTCATCTCCTTTGATCTTACTTAAACCGTAGGCCAAGATAAATTTGTTGTCCCAAACCACATCGTCTTTCTTATAATTCAAATCATAATTCAAACCAAAATTCCCTGCAATATTTGAAGTTCCACCACCAAGCCATTGTTTGTTGTAGCTAGATTGGTTAAAAAGCAATGAAATAGTTCCTTTGGCTGTCCAATTTTTTATGCTATCATTGGCAACTTCTTGTGCGCTGACAGCGGTAAGAGTTGCGAGAAATAGTAATGTACAAAGTGTTTTTTTCATAGTTCTGTTTTTAATTAAGCTATTTTTTTGCTTTATACAAAGGCACTGCTGAACAAGCTTCACCATACATAATACTTCTAGCGTACGGTTGTAGGTGATGTGCTGCTAAGATGTACGCCCGTGTAGGTACTGGTTTTTTAGAGCAACCTTTAATAATGGTAGCTTTGTTTTGATACTGAGTGTAATCGATGGTGGGAAGTAAAGCCTCGTATAACGAAGCGTTTAAATCTTCGATGGTGCCATTCACT
Source organism: Flavobacterium sp. (assembly GCF_029242675.1). Lineage (GTDB taxonomy): Bacteria > Bacteroidota > Bacteroidia > Flavobacteriales > Flavobacteriaceae > Flavobacterium. The sequence continues at coordinate 15,804 of NZ_JAQWTM010000236.1, read as the reverse complement.
ATTTTTTTTGCATATGGCGCCAATTGCACAGCAACTAGTATGGATGCCCAAGCAGGAACAATAGCATCGGTACTGCAATTAATAGCTACATAATGATCTTGGTATTGCGTCCAATCATGGTTTTTAAGGTGCTCTCTGAAGTCTTTTTCTCTTAAAAGAAATCCTTCAACCAGCCATTGCGCAATGTCAATTTGTGTTCGAACGCCTGCAGGATAATAATCTTCAAGATCAAATACCTCCAAAGCACTTGCCGCCACTTTATTTATAATTTCTTCCATTTTTTTACGTCTGAAAGTCTGAAAGACGAAAGTCATAAAGTAACTGGATTGCGACTTTATGACCTTTGGCTTTATGACTAGTTTATAGCATTCCTAATTCTAGTTTTGCTTCTTCACTCATTAGGTCTTTACTCCATGGTGGGTCAAATGTAATTTCTACTTCCGCGTCTTTCACGTTTTTGATTGATTTCACTTTGTCTTCCACTTCACGCGGTAAACTTTCGGCTACTGGGCAGTTAGGAGAAGTCAATGTCATTAAAATTTTAACTTCATAATCCGTATTTACCATCACATCGTAAATCAATCCTAATTCGTAGATGTCTACTGGAATCTCTGGATCGTATATCGTTTTTAATGTTTTTACAATTGCTTCGCCTAATGCGTTAGTGTCTATTTCTTGTTCCATTTTATTTTTTATTTTTTATTTTTAAAACATATAAGTTTCTTTTAAGGGAAAATATAAGTTTACAAGAGTTCTGCTTTGTGTTATTTTTTTTAAAACATATAAGTCATATAAGCTCCTTTTTGAGGAAAATATTAGAGCATATAAGTTTATTTTGTTATGTTTTTTTGAACCATTTAGGTCATATAAGTTTCTTTTTTGGAAAAATATATGAATGTAAGTTCTGCTTTGTATTATTTTTTTAAACCATATAAGTCATATAAGTTTCTTTTTAGGAAAAATATAAGTTAATAGGAGTTATGCTTTGTATTATTTTTTTGAACCATATAAGTCATATAAGTTTCTTTTTAAGGAAAATATAATTGAATATGAGTTATGCTTTGTATTGTTTTTTGAGCTGTATAAGTCATTTAAGTTACTGTTTTAAGGTAAATGTCATGGCAAATATTTTTATATTGTTCTGCTGATGTTTATTCTTCTAGTTTATTGTATAATGCATTCACCAGAGTTTTTTGACCTTCATAAAATATGTTTTTTACATTAAAATTGATCATCAATCCGATTGGTGCCTTTAGTAAATTCATATAGGTCAGTAGTTGAGCATCAAATATGGGATGTATTTCAGCTACCGCTTTCAATTCAACAACTAAAATATTTTCTACAAATAAATCACATCTTAGTTTAGAATCTAATTCATGACCTTTGTAGTTTATAGGAACCTGTAATTCAGAAACAAAACTTATGTTCCGCAGTTCTAATTCCTTCCTGAGGCATTGATGGTAAATACTTTCCAAAAGACCTGGGCCAATATTTTTATGAACTTCGATAGCAGCACCGTTAACTTGGTAAACTAAGTCTGTTAGATAACTTCTGGTTATATGCACTTTAGTAAGATTTATTTATTCTTATAAAGTTAGTATAATTTGATTAAAAACTTATATGACTTATATGTTTAAACCAAAAATTAGTTTTTAGCATCAAATGCCAAAGCATACATTTTTATATTCTTAATCATTGATACCAATCCGTTAGCGCGAGTAGGAGATAAATGTTCTTTAAGGCCTATTTGATCAATAAAATCCATGTCGGCTGCAATGATGTCTTTAGGATTTTGGTTTGAAAAAACGCGGATCAATATTGCAATTATTCCTTTGGTCAAAATGGCATCACTATCGGCAGTAAAAACTACAGTATCGCTATTTTGCTCTCCTTGTAGCCACACTTTCGACTGGCACCCTTTGATTAAATTGTTATCTGTTTTGAATTCTTCTTTGATCAAAGGTAAATTTTTACCTAGGTCTATAATGTATTCATAGCGTTGCATCCAGTCGTCAAACATGGAAAACTCTTCAACTATTTCGTCTTGTATATCTTTAATCTTCATCGTCTTGCTTTACAAATGTGTTAATCTTTGTTACTAATTTTTTTATTTCTACTGGTGGAAATCCATGATCAAAACCTTTAGTCTCATAAACAACATCCTTATATGTTATTTTTAAATTGGCAATAGCAGCGCCGTCATAAAATCGTTTTTCAGTAGGAGATTTTAGATCTTTAATTTCCTCTAAATTGATGTCATCAAATAGCTTAATCAAAGTTTTCCAATCGGCATTTGAGATTTTTGCGGGAGCCACTTTCTCTTTTCCACTTCTATCTTTTGATACAGTGACCATTTGTTTTTCAATGGTTATTTTCTGGTAAAAACCTCTTGTATTAGCAGTGTATTCAATCACTGCGGTATTGATATCTTGTTTGTCAGCGCTATCGCAACCTTTACCAAGGAAAAGCGTTAGAAATAATAAAGAAAGTAGTTTCATAATTTTAGTTTTAGGATAGCATCATTTGTGCTTTTTTCAAGGCTTCAACTAATGCGTCAATTTCTTCTTTGGTATTATAAAAAGAAAAGGAAGCACGAATTGTTCCTGGAATGTTAAAATAAGTCATAATTGGTTGCGCACAGTGGTGTCCTGTACGAACAGCTATTCCTAATTTGTCAATTATCGTACCAATGTCATACGGGTGAATTCCTTCGATGTTAAAAGAGATCACCGACGTTTTTTCTTTGGCAGTACCAAAGATTTTTAGGCCTTCGATTTCTAGCAAGCGTTTGGTTCCATATTCTAGCAACTCCAGTTCTTGTTGTTGTATGTTGTCAAAACCAACTTCGTTCATGTAATCAATTGCGGTTCCTAAAACAATTCCTCCTGCAATATTGGGTGTTCCTGCTTCAAATTTATGAGGCAGTTCAGCATAAGTTGTTTTTTCGAAAGAGACTTCTTTAATCATTTCACCACCACCTTGGTAAGGAGGTAGCTTGTTAAGCCATTCTTCTTTTCCATACAGAATTCCGATTCCTGTTGGTCCACATATTTTATGTCCAGAAAAAACGTAAAAATCGCAATCCAATTCTTGTACGTTTGGTCTTAAATGCGGAACTGCTTGCGCACCATCAATTAAAACGGCAGCACCTACTTCGTGTGCTTTATCAATGATGTGTTTTATTGGGTTCACCGTTCCTAATGCATTCGAAATATGGTTTACGGTAACTAGTTTAGTTTTGTCTGACAGTAATTTGTCATATTCTGACATGATTAGTTCTCCCTCATCGTTCATAGGGATTACTTTTAATATTGCTCCTGTTCGTTCGCAAAGCATTTGCCATGGCACAATATTGCTATGGTGTTCTAAAGCCGAAACTAAAATTTCATCTCCTGGTTTTAAAATAGCCGTAAATCCGTTAGCTACTAGGTTTATTCCAAAGGTAGTTCCCGATGTAAAAAGCACTTCGTGTAAATGCTTAGCATTAAGATGATTTTTAATTTTACCACGAGAAATTTCGTAAGCATCCGTAGCGAGTTGGCTCAGCGTATGAACGCCACGATGGATGTTGGCATTGATTTCTTGGTAATATTTAGAGATGGCATCAATGACTACTTGTGGCTTTTGAGAAGTAGCTCCGTTGTCAAAATACACTAATGGTTTTCCGTTTACTTTTTGAGAAAGGATTGGGAAATCGGCTCTTATTTTTTGGATATCTAGCATAATTATTTAGAATAAATTCTGATCACAAAAGTACGGAATATATACCATTTTGAAATTACGAAAGCCAAGTTTTTAATAGATTCTTATGATATAGCAATAGCTAAATTTAGATACAACTTCTAGCAATAGAATGCTTACAGCTGAGAAGTTTTTAATAAATTGCTTAAAAATTAGTGAGATGAAAAAAAGTGTGAAGATTATTGGTGTGGTTCTACTTATTGCCCTTTTCTATCTAGGTTTTACGACCTATCCAAAATTAGATTTAATCTCGGGCTTTTCAGCCAAAAGTGTAGCATCGGGTCATTTTATTGATAATCGCTCGGTAGAAATGATTGAAAAGGGCGACAATGATATTGATTTACTGGACTTAGCTGCCAACACAATTGATGAAGCGGGAAAATTTGCAACCGCATCTGTTTATGGATTGAAGGAGCGCAAAGCAATTTATCGTGAAGGTTTAGGAACAACTTTGATTGATGACAGTTTTGACACTAGCAAGCCGTACAATATGCCTAAACGAATTAAAATCGCCAACAATTTAACCTATCCGTATGGCGATGTCGAGCCAAAAGATACGGTTTTCACCAATGTTGATTATACTAAATTAAATACAGCAGTAGCCAGCGCTTTTGATGGAAAAGGTGTAATCAAAAAAAGAACTCGTTCCTTACTAGTAATTTACAAGGATAAAATCATTGCTGAAAAATACGATACCGGTTTTAACAAAGACAGTAAGCTACTTGGTTGGTCGATGACCAAAAGTATTACGGCAACTATTTTTGGCATCCTAGAGAAACAAGGGAAGTTTGATGTTAATAAACCAGCTTCAATTCCAGAGTGGAAAAATGATGCTCGCAAAAAGATTACTACAAATGATTTATTACACATGAACTCGGGCTTAGCCTGGGAGGAGAGTTATGATAAAATATGTGATGCTACGCAAATGCTGTTTCAATCTGCTAATATGGGTCGGGTTCAATTGGAAAAGGACGTGGCTTATGATCCGAATACGCATTGGAATTACTCCTCCGGTACTACTAATTTATTATCGTACATTTTACGTAATCAGTTTAAGACGCATCAAGAATATTTCGATTTTTGGTATGCGAAATTGATTGATAAAATAGGGATGAAGTCCATGCTTGTAGAAACGGATATGGCGGGTAATTTTGTGGGTTCGTCCTACGGATGGGCCACGACTCGTGATTGGGGAAAATTTGGTTTACTCTATTTACACAAAGGGAATTGGAATGGAGAACAGTTATTTAATGAGAGTTGGGCGAAATATGTTGCGACACCTACGAATGATTCCAATGGTGGCTATGGTGCTCACTTTTGGCTGAACGCAGGTGGTCGTTATCCGAATGCACCTAAAGACATGTACTCAGCTAATGGGTTTCAGGGGCAGAAAGTTTTTATAATTCCGTCTAAAGATTTAGTGATCGTAAGGCTTGGATTGACTGATGAAAGTGAATTTGATATAAACGAGGTATTGAAAGGTATTTTGGGAAGTTTTAAGAATAAAAAGTAGTCTTTTTCATCTGTATTTAATATATTAGACAAGAATTAAATATAAGCTATTGCAATTTATGAAAAATATAATTTTTATTGGTGGAATTCACGGTGTTGGTAAAGGGACTATTTGCAAAAAAATAACTTCTAATACCACTTTAAGTCATGTCACTGCAAGTGAAATGTTGAAATGGAATGAAATAAGTGATAGTGAAAATAAGCTAGTAGCAAATATTTATACTACACAAGAACGATTAATTAATGGACTTAATAATTTAATCAAAAAAGACAAACAGTATCTTCTAGATGGCCATTTCTGCTTATTAAATTCAGAAGGTTTTCCAGTGAGAATTGATGAAGGTACTTTTGACAAAATTAATCCGAAAGCCATTGCAATTGTAATTGATGATATTGAAAAAATATCAAAGAGGTTAGAAACAAGAGATGATAAAATTTATGATATTAAAATTTTGAGTGAGTTACAACAAATGGAAATAGAATATGCCAAGTATCTTTCTAAAAAATATTCGGTTCCTTATATCGAGATACAAGACGGAAACTATACTAAACTAATCGAAATTATTTAATAATGAAAATTTTACTAGATACCAATATCATTATTCATAGAGAAGCGAGTAAAATATACAAGCCAGAAATTGGCCAACTTTTCAAATGGATTGACAATCTTAAGTACTCAAAATACATTCATCCTTTAACAGTTGAAGAATTAGAAAGATATAAAGATCCGAATGCTCTCGATACGATGAGTATTAAGATTCAGAGCTACAATTTACTAAAACATCAAGCTCCATTAGGGGAAGAAATATTAAAAGTAAGTAAAAAAGTAGATAATCAAGACAACGATATAAATGACACTCAAATATTGAATGAAGTTTATGAAGGGAGGGTTGATATTTTAATTTCAGAAGACAAAAAAATCCATACTAAAGCAAAGCTTTTAGGGATGGAAGATAAAATTTTTAAAATTGAAGATTTTTTAGAAAAAGTAACTGCTGAAAACCCTGAATTAGTTGATTATAAGGTTTTATCTGTTAAGAAAGTTGATTTTGCTGAAGTTAATATAAGAGACGTTTTTTTTGATAGCTTTAGAGAAGATTATGCAGAATTTGATAAGTGGTTTAATAAAAAGTCTGATGATATCTGTTATGTCTGTTATAGTGAGGGTAGATTAACCGCTTTTTTGTTTATAAAGAGAGAAGATGAAAATGAGAATTATTATGAAATCAATCCTGTTTTTGCAAAGAAAAAAAGATTGAAAATTGGTACATTTAAAGTAACTGCAAATGGTTATAAAATAGGAGAACGGTTTTTAAAAATAATTTTTGATAATGCTTTACAATTTAGAGTTGATGAAATTTATGTAACTATTTTTGACCAAAGAGATGAACAAGAGAGGTTAATAGAACTTCTTAAAAACTGGGGTTTTAGTCATTACGGAACAAAAACAACTAATAATGGAGATGAACAGGTTTATGTTAGAACCTTTAATAAAGAGATAATTAACGTTGGAAATCCTAAACTAACATTTCCATTTTTTTCTCGACAACAAAACATTTTTATTGTTCCAATATATCCGGATTATCATATAGAGTTATTTCCTGATTCAATTCTAAACAACCAGTCACCAAAAGATTATATTGAAAGTTTTCCTCATAGAAACGCTTTAAGTAAAGTATATATATCACGTTCTTATGAAAAGAAAATGCAATCTGGTGATGTATTAGTTTTTTATATGACGGGTGGAAAATATAAAGGAGTTGCTACCACTTTAGGAATTGTTGAATCATGCGTACTAAACATCAATACTGAAGAAGAATTTCTTTCATTATGTAGAAAAAGGAGTGTCTTTACAAACGAAGAATTGTCTAAGCATTGGAATCACAATCCTGCTAATAGGCCTTTTATCGTTAATTTTCTTTATACATATTCATTTAGAAAAAGACCTAACCTTGAATGGCTAGTTGATAATGGAATTATTTTAAATTATGGAAATGTCCCAAGAGGTTTTACAAAAATTAGTATCGAGCAATTTGACAAGCTTCTGAAATACGCTTATTAACATGAAAAGTATAGCAATTTGGTATAAACCCGTAAATTACAATCTAGAAACTATTGAAAAGTTAGATTTGCATTTCAATTTTTGGAAAATTCCTAATGGAGCAAGTAAATCTCATAGGTTCTTAGACATTGGAATTAAAATATCTAACACTAAAAATATTGAATCCTTAAAAATCTATTTTCCAGTAAGAATCAAAGACGCAGATTTTGAAGACATTGTTGAAAAATTTATTCATAAAGTAGATTTAGTAAGTGCTATTTTTAATGAAAATTATAAAGTTATTTCGACAGCAACAAGCAAATCTTTTGAAATAAAAGATACAAACAACGAATTTGTATTTAATATATATAAAACATCTATTTCCGACCTAATTTTTGAAGATAAGTATGAAGGAACTGTCGTTAGCATTTGTATTCCTAAAGAAGAAAAGACAAATTATTTTAGGTTCAGAATTAAAGGAGATTTTATAAATTCATTAACTACAATAAGTAGGCCTACAAACTCAATTTTCCAAAGTGCTTTTTCTGAAATTGAAATGATAGACTTTAGAGTCAATGAAATACGAGATTTAAACCACGATTTGCTTGAACAAATTAATGTAGAAAGATTATTAAAAATTCAAAAACAACATTTTTTCTTTATTTGTTCAAAAGATGAAGAATTAATTGGTAATCACCAACCTTTTTTAAGTTGTAGAAATTTAGAAAATTATAAGTGGGATGATTATGTAGGAAACAAAAAAATAGATAATCAAACATATTTAGCTTATCATTGGAATGAAAAAGAAGTCGAAAGCGTTAGTACACTTATAAAAACAAAATATGAGAAAAATAATTGGAAAACGATAGCCAAATATACGATATTTGCAATCATATTTGCTGTAGTTGTGAATTTGTTTAGTAACTGGCTATATGAAGTTATAAAAGGCTTATAAAAGTTTAAATCTAGGTAAAGAATGAAAGTAGTAATGTCAATTAAGCCAAAGTTTGCAAATAAAATATTTGACGGAACTAAAAGATTTGAATTTAGGAAAGCTATTTTCAAAAACCAAAATGTTACTTCTGTGTTGGTTTATGCGTCATCACCAGTGCAGAAAGTAATTGGTGAATTTGAAATTGGAGAAATATTCAATTTTGACCTTAAAACTCTGTGGGATAGAACCAAAGAACATTCAGGAATAACGGAGGATTATTTCTATGAATATTTTGCTGATCGTAAAAACGGATTTGCAATTCAAATAAAAAATAAGAAAAAATTTAAAATACCCAAAAGCCTTAAGGAGGATTATAATTTGGCTCCGCCTCAATCTTTTGCTTATTTTGACTCAGATGAATAATGTTTTCTAGCCCCGATAGCAGTGGAAATCCTTTTATTGTTTTTTTTAAACAATAAAAGATTATAACGAATAGCTGGATTAGCTCCAAAAAAACAACCCTTTCTAAGTTAAAACTCGGAAAGGGTTAGGTATTTTATAAACGTGATTATTACAAATCGAATCCTATTTTCACGCCTAATTTGTTGGCGATGATCTTAGTGATTCGTTGTTTTAATTCTGGTATTTTGATGCTTTCGATTACGGCATTCGAGAAGGCGTACATTAATAATGCTTTGGCTTCTTTTTGCGGAATACCGCGTTGTTGCATATAAAACATAGCAGTTTCATCGAGTTGACCAATCGTACAACCATGTGAACATTTTACGTCATCAGCAAAAATCTCCAACTGTGGTTTAGCGTTGATGGTTGCTTTGTCGCTTAAAAGGATGTTATTGCTTTTTTGGAATGCATTTGTTTTTTGTGCTTCGCGCTCAACAAATATTTTGCCGTTGAAAACTCCATTGGAGCGATCTGAGAAAATTCCTTTGTAATCTTGATGACTTTCGCAGTTAGGCGTAGCGTGTTGCACAAGTGTGTAGTGGTCTACGTGTTGCTTTTCGCCAATAATTGTGATTCCGTTTAAGTAACTTACGATGTGCTCACCAAAATGGTAAAAATTCAAATTGTTTCTCGTTAGGTTTCCACCAAAACTAAAAGTGTTGACGGCAACGCTGCTTTCTTGCTGCTGAGAAACGTAGGTGTTATCGATTAAGTTAGCGGTAAGGTTGTCATTTTGGATTTTGTAAAAATCGACTATGGCATGTTTTTCAGCAAAAATCTCGGTCACTGAATTGGTTAGTACCGGGTTTTCGTTCAAACTTTGGTGACGCTCAATAATTTGTACTTGTGCATTTTCGCCAACAATTACTAAATTACGTGGTTGTGTCATTAAAGCGGCTTCGCTACCTGTTGAGAAATACATGATTTCGATAGGTTTGTCAGCTACTTTGCTTTTTGGAATATTTATGTACGCTCCTTCATTGGCAAAAGCGGTATTAAGAGAAGTCAAACTTTCCTCTTTATTCGCAATTTGGTTGAAATAGGTATCAATTACTTCTTTATATTTTGGTTTGTTTAAAACCGATGCCATTAAACATACGTCAATTCCTTCGTGGGTTGTTGCCGACAAATGGGAACTAAAAACGCCATCGATAAAAACGACTTTATAGGTATCTATTTCATGTAAAAAATATTTTTTTACATCGGAATATTGGATGTTATTTTCGGTTTTTGGAAAAACGGTAAAGTCATTTTTTAGGATGCTGTTTAACGAAGTATATTTCCATGCTTCCTCTTTTTTGGTTGGGAAACCTTTATTTTCAAAGTTTTTTAGGGCAGCGGTACGTACATCATGAAGTTCAGCGTGAACATCGATGCGCTCTTCGAATGCCATAAAAGACGATATTAATTTTTCTTTCAATTCCATTTTTGTGTAAGTCTTAAAGTCGTAAAGTTGAAAGTCGTAAAGTCGAATGCATTGAAGCTTTCAGATATTTAACTTTCGACTTTTGACTATTTTTTTATGCTTCTTGTTCCTGTTTGATCCAGTCGTATCCTTTTTCTTCAAGCTCTAAAGCTAGAGAGGCATCACCAGATTTTACAATTTTACCATTCAGTAAAACGTGTACAAAGTCAGGAACGATATAGTCTAATAAACGTTGGTAGTGCGTGATTACGACTACCGCATTTTTATTGCTTTTTAGTTTGTTAACTCCATTGGCTACGATACGAAGTGCATCGATATCTAGTCCAGAATCGGTTTCATCAAGAATAGCGATTTTAGGTTCTAGCATTGCCATTTGAAAAATCTCATTACGTTTTTTCTCTCCACCAGAAAACCCTTCGTTTAAAGAACGTGATAAAAATTTACGGTCGATCTCTAGTAATTCTGATTTTTCACGAATTAATTTCAACATTTCGTTAGCTGGCATTTCGTCTTGCCCTTTTGCTTTACGAGTTTCGTTGATCGCTGTTCTAATGAAGTTCGTCACCGATACTCCCGGGATTTCAACAGGGTACTGAAAAGATAGGAAAACACCTTGGTGCGCTCTTTCTTCAGGAGCTAATTCTGAAAGGTCTTCACCATCCAAAATAATCTCACCACTTGTTACTTCGTAGTTTTCGTTTCCTGCTACGATTGAAGCTAAAGTACTTTTCCCGGCACCGTTAGGTCCCATTATAGCATGAACTTCTCCTGCATTTACTTCAAGGTTGATTCCTTTTAGAATTTCTTTGTCCCCAATTGAGGCGTGTAAATTTTTTATACTTAACATCTGTTAGTTTTTGTTTATTCGTAATGACCTTTTAATGATAAAATGTCTAAAATTTCAATTGTATTTTCTTCGGTAACTTGATATAAAATGCGATGTTCTTTATTTATTCTTCTGGACCATTTGCCAATAAGTTGATGTTTCAACTGTTCTGGTTTTCCGATTCCTTCAAAAGGATGAAGTTGAATGTCTTTAATTAGTGCAGTAATCTTATTCATTATTGCCTTATTACCTGACTTTTTCCAAAATTCTCTATCTTTTTGAGCTTTATGAGAATAAATTACTTCCATAAATCTTCCGTTCTAATGGCAATCCCTTTTCCGTCCTTGATACTTTGTTCTGCTTCCAAAATCTCTTGTACAAAGTCTGGGTCATAAGGTTTTACTTTTTTCTCAATAATTTCAAAGCCAAGGGATTTCGCCAATGATTTCAATACTGGAAAATCTTTTTTCTTTACGTTTTTTAAAATAATATCCATAGTACTAAACTTTAAACTATTTTATTACCCTACACTTCCTTCAAGAGATATTTCTAATAGTTTTTGTGCTTCAACAGCAAACTCCATTGGTAATTTATTTAAAACCTCTTTACTGAAACCATTTACGATAAGCGCAATTGCTTTTTCGGTAGGGATTCCACGTTGGTTGCAATAGAAAACTTGGTCTTCACCAATTTTACTAGTTGTTGCCTCGTGTTCAATTTTTGCCGAAGGGTTTTTGCTTTCGATATAAGGGAATGTATGTGCACCACAATTGTTACCCATTAACAACGAATCACACTGTGAAAAGTTACGTGCGTTTTCAGCACGCGGACTTATTTGGACTAAACCTCTATAGCTATTTTGTGATTTACCTGCTGAGATTCCTTTAGAAATAATAGTCGATTTAGTGTTTTTACCTAAATGGATCATTTTAGTCCCGGTATCTGCTTGTTGGAAATTATTGGTTACTGCAATCGAGTAAAATTCCCCAACCGAGTTGTCTCCTTTTAGGATAACCGACGGGTATTTCCATGTTACTGCTGAACCGGTTTCTACTTGTGTCCAAGAGATTTTTGCGTTGTTCTCGCAAATTCCTCGTTTGGTAACAAAATTATAAACCCCACCTTTTCCTTCTTTATTTCCAGGATACCAGTTTTGAACTGTAGAGTATTTAATTTCAGCATCTTCTAGCGCGATTAATTCCACAACTGCAGCGTGCAATTGGTTTTCGTCACGGCTTGGAGCCGTACAGCCTTCAAGGTAACTTACATAACTTCCTGCATCAGCAACAAGTAAAGTTCTTTCAAACTGACCCGTTCCTGCTTGATTTATCCTAAAGTAAGTCGAAAGTTCCATTGGGCAACGTACTCCTTTTGGTATATAACAAAAAGATCCATCAGAGAAGACAGCCGAATTTAATGCAGCATAAAAGTTGTCTTTTTGAGGTACAACTGTTCCTAGATATTTACGAACTAATTCAGGATGCTCTTTGATGGCCTCCGAAATACTCATAAAAATGATTCCTTTTTCGCCTAATGTTTTCTTAAAAGTAGTCGCTACTGAAACCGAGTCAACAACGATATCCATAGCAACATTATTCATCATTTTTTGCTCATCTACTGAGATACCTAACTTTTTGTACATCTCTAAAAGTTCAGGATCTACATCGTCTAGTGTCTTGTTTGGGTCAACTGCTTTTGGAGCTGAGTAATAAGAAATAGCTTGAAAATCAGGTTTGGCATAATGCACATTTGCCCATTCAGGCTCTGTCATTTCTTGCCACGCACGAAAAGCTTCAATACGCCAATCGGTCATCCATTTTGGCTCCTCTTTTCGTAATGAAATAGCGCGAACAATGTCTTCATTTAATCCAATAGGAAAAGTGTCCGATTCTAATTCGGTGTAAAATCCGTACTCGTATTCCTTGTTTTCGAGTTCGATTTTTAAGTCGTCTTCTGTGTATTTGCTCATTCTGATTTAAAGATTTAAAGATTTAAAGATTCAAAATTTGAACATTAAACTTTATTATTTGTGTAAAAAATTAAAGAGAGAAACTCTCGCCACAACCACATGTTCTTGTTGCATTTGGATTGTTAAAAACAAATCCTTTTCCGTTTATTCCGCCTGAGAATTCTAAAATAGTTCCAGCTAAATAAAGGAATGATTTTTTTTCTACAGCAATAGTTATCTCGTTGTCTATAAATATTTTATCGTTTTCGTCTTTGGTTTTGTCAAATTTTAAATCATAGGACAAACCAGAGCATCCGCCACTTTTCACACCTACGCGTACGTAGTCTGTGGCAGCATCAAAACCATCTTCTTGCATCAAGTCGATAATTTTCTTTTTGGCAGTATCAGAAACTTGTATCATCGTTAAATTGATTTTGTCTAAATTAACTGCAAAGATACTATATAAAAACCTTTTTCCATAATAGATAACATTTTTATAACTAATGTACAAATAGAAAAAGTCTATCTAAATCAATCTAAAGCAACTCAATTTTTATAAATTGCATTCGATTTGAGAAAATAAGGTTTTGGCCTGCCGGAGCATTATTTTTTAACAAAAAGGCAAGAAAATCTGTTTCTTGTTTCATTCTCAAATTTTAATCTTTCAATTCAAAAAAATGAAACTATATCCCATCGAAACCGGAAACTTTAAGCTTGATGGTGGTGCGATGTTTGGCGTAGTGCCAAAAACCATTTGGAATAAAACCAATCCCGCTGACGCCAATAATTTAATTGATATCGCTGCACGCTGTTTATTAATTGAGGACGATAAACGCCTAATATTAATTGACACTGGAATGGGAAAAAAGCAGTCGGAAAAATTTTATGGATACTATTCTCTTTGGGGATCGTATTCATTGGATAAATCCTTAGCAGAGCATGGTTTTCACCGTGACGATATCACTGATGTTTTTATGACGCATTTGCATTTTGATCATTGCGGAGGAAGTGTGCAATGGAATAAAGACAAAACGGGATACGAACCTGCTTTTAAAAACGCTAAATTTTGGAGTAACGAAAATCATTGGGAATGGGCTACAAAACCCAACCCAAGAGAAAAAGCCTCGTTCCTATCCGAAAATATTCTGCCAATGCAGGAAAGCGGACAGTTGAATTTTATCAAAAGACCTGATGGTGACTTCTTGGAAGAATCGGAATTAGGTTTTGGGATTTTCTTTGCCGATGGTCATACGGAGAAGCAAATGATTCCGCACATCAAATACAAGGACAAAACAATTGTTTTTTGCGCTGATTTATTGGCTACAGCCGGACACATTCCCGTGGCGTACGTGATGGGTTATGATACGAGACCTTTGTTAACCATGCCTGAAAAAATTAAATTTTTGAATGCTGCCGCAGATAATAACCATTATTTATTTTTGGAGCACGATGCCCACAACCAGATTATTACAGTAGAACATACTAAGAAAGGTGTTCGATTGAAGGAGGTTTACTCTTGCGAACAAATCTTAACTTAGTGTTAATCGTGCTGTGATTGTAACAAAATCACTTATTTTAGACCAATATTTTAAATCTTATTAATACCATAAATAATGAATACCATTAAGCCTATTTGCCTTTCGGCTATTGCACTTGTCGTTTTAGCAGGTTGCGGAACACAAAAACAAGTGGCGAGCTACACTGCTATGACTGCTGTTTCGGCACCATTAAATGTTAAAAAGAAAAGCCCACTAAAAGAAATTGAATTAAAACGTTGGAGTCATTTAGATATCGTAAATGATACCATCCCAGGAATGAGTGTTGACAAAGCCTACGCTGAATTGTTGAAAGATAAAAAAGGCGTTCCTGTAATTGTAGGAATCGTTGATTCAGGCGTAGATATTGAGCATGAAGATCTAAAATCGGTGCTTTGGACTAATACAAAGGAAATTCCTGGAAACGGAATTGATGATGACAAAAACGGATACGTTGATGATATTCATGGTTGGAACTTTCTTGGTGATATCACTAAAGAAAATTTAGAATACGAAAGAATTATTAAAGATAAAAATCTTGTAGACGAAGCTACATATCAGGCAGCAAAAGCATTAAATGATAAAAAAGTTGCTGATGCAGTTTCGATTAAAACACGTTCAGAAAACATGATTGCTTCCTTAACAGAAAATGACGCCACTTTGGTGAAGTTTTTAGGAAAGCCAGTTTATACAGTTGCTGATGTAAATGCGATTACTTCAGAAGATGAAACGATCAAGGAAAGTAAAAAAGTAATGCAACAAATGCTTTCTTATGGTTTGCCAGTAGCAGATTTAAAAGAGGCAGTTCAAAAACAATTAGACGGTCAAATTGCTCTAGTAAATGGAGACAATCTAAAAACAGACTACAGAAAAGTTGTAGGTGATAACCCAAATGATATTACCGATACTAAATACGGGAATGCAAACGTAATGGGTCCAGACAAGGAGGAAATCCTTCATGGTACGCACGTTGCAGGAATCGTGGCTCAGGTAAGAGGAAACAATTTAGGTGGCGATGGTGTCGCTAATAATGTACAAATTCTAACGGTTCGTGCCGTACCAGATGGTGATGAGTACGATAAAGATATTGCTCTTGGGATTCGTTACGCAGTAGATAATGGTGCTAAAGTAATCAACGGAAGTTTTGGAAAAAGTTTTTCTCCACACAGACAATGGGTTTACGATGCAATCAAATATGCTGAGAAAAAAGACGTTTTGATTGTTCATGCAGCAGGTAATGATGCAAAAGATATCGATTATGCTGACAATTTCCCTAATGATTCAGAAGACAAGAAAACCGAATTTGCCGATAACATGATCACTATTGGAGCTTTGAATTTTGAATACAGTGATAAAGTAGTCGCTCGTTTCTCAAACAT
>NZ_JAQWTM010000304.1 GCF_029242675.1 Flavobacterium sp. | reverse complement strand
TGGAAAATATGCAGTAAGTACCTCAAACAGAAACTTCGAAGGTCGTCAAGGTCCAGGTTCAAGAACCCTATTGGCTTCTCCTATTATGGCAGCAGCAGCAGCGGTTACTGGAAAACTGACTGATCCGAGGGATCTTCTAGCCCCCTAACCCCCAAAGGGGGGACTCTAAAAAAAATATAAAAAAATAACACATTCTCTTCAACTCCCCCTTCGGGGGCTGGGGGGCTTATCATAAATCAAATGGCATACGATAAATTTAATATCCTAACTAGTAGTGCAGTGCCACTACCAATAGAAAACGTCGATACTGACCAAATAATCCCCGCTCGTTTTTTGAAAGCAACAGAGCGTGTAGGTTTTGGTGATAATCTTTTTAGAGACTGGAGGTACAATGGAGATGATACTCCTAAAGCAGACTTCGTACTGAATAACCCAACCTATTCCGGAAAAATACTTGTAGGCGGAAAAAACTTTGGTTCAGGGTCTTCTCGTGAGCACGCCGCTTGGGCCGTATACGATTACGGATTTCGAGCAGTAGTTTCTAGTTTTTTTGCCGATATTTTTAAAGGAAACTGCTTAAATATTGGTGTTTTACCAGTACAAGTGAGCCCAGAATTTGCTGAAACCATTTTCAAAGCCATAGAAGCAGATCCTACAACGGAACTAGAAATCAATTTACCGGATCAGACCATTACTTTAAAAGTGACGGGGCAAAAAGAATCTTTTGATATCAATGGATACAAAAAAAATAATATGATCAATGGTTTTGATGATATCGATTATTTACAAAACATCAAAGAAGACATTGTAACTTTTGCTGAAAAGCAACTGATCTAATCCTTTAACCTACTGGTTTTGTAGCAACCCGATTATTGAAATTATGAAAATTGAACCCAGTTCCATCGCTGATATTGACACTATTTTTGAATTTTATGATTTGGCAGTGGCCTATCAAAAGACCAAATTCAATAAGCATTGGATGGGATTTGATCGCGAACTGGTTGTAACCGAAATTGTCGAGAACAGACAATGGAAAATAATAATCGATAGTGAAATCGCAGCTGTATTTGCCATCACTTTTCAAGATGAAAGTATTTGGAAAGAAAAAAACAAAGATCCAGCCGTTTTCATCGCATAGTAACGCATCCTAGCTTCAAAGGAAGACATTTTGTAAAACAAATTGTTCAGTGGGGCTTGGCTTTCGCCAAAGAAAAAAAACTGAAGTACCTGCGATTAGATACTTGGGGAGACAACGACGAATTAATAAATTATTACCAGCAATGTGGTTTTGAATTCCTAGGAGTTATCACACCCAATTATAACGGATTACCTAAACATTACGACGGAATCACCCTGAGTTTATTCCAGATAAAAATAGCATACTAGCTGCCTAATAGCACACCACTATTGGTATAGAAATAAAATAATGAAGAAAAGAACTATTGAAATAATGGATACCACACTTCGCGATGGGGAACAAACCTCAGGAGTGTCTTTTTCTGCCGCAGAAAAATTAACCATTGCCCAGTTATTGTTAGATGAATTGAATGTCGATCGCATTGAAATTGCCTCAGCACGTGTGAGCGAAGGCGAATTTCAAGGAGTGAAAGGCATCATGTCGTGGGCGCATGAAAAGGGCTATTCAAATCGTATCGAAGTATTGACCTTTGTTGATGGCGGTCTGTCCATTGAATGGATGAACAATACAGGCGCCAAAGTTCAAAATTTATTGACTAAAGGCTCTCTAAATCACTTAATCCATCAATTAAAAAAAACACCCGAACAACATTTTTCTGAAATTGCTGCTTGCATTGCTTTGGCACAAGAAAACGGAATTGAAACTAACGTTTATTTAGAGGATTGGAGTAATGGAATGCGCAATTCACCTGATTATGTTTTCCAATACTTAGATTTTATCGCAACCCAACCTATAAAAAGAGTTTTACTCCCCGATACGCTTGGTGTGCTTATCCCTGAACATACTTTTGAGTATTTGTCCAAGATTGTGGAGAAATATCCAAGTATTCATTTTGATTTCCACGCTCATAATGATTATGATTTAAGTATCGCTAACGTCATGCAAGCACTAAAAGCAGGAGTTCATGGACTGCACGTTACGGTAAACGGAATGGGAGAACGCGCTGGAAATGCGCCTCTTGAAAGCACCGTTGCCGTTATCAATGACTTTATGCCTGATATTGCTATCAATGTCAAAGAATCGTCCTTGTACAAAGTGAGTAAATTAGTAGAGGCATTTACAGGATACCGAATTCCGGCTAACAAACCTATTGTAGGCGACAACGTATTCACTCAAACTGCAGGAATCCATGCTGATGGAGACAATAAAAACAACTTGTATTTTAATGACTTACTTCCGGAACGCTTTGGAAGAAAACGACAATATGCTCTAGGAAAAACTTCTGTCAAGGCCAATATTGAAAAAAACCTACAAGAACTAGGTTTGAAACTAAATCAAGAAGATTTAAAACTAGTAACCCAAAGAATTATTGAACTAGGAGACAAAAAAGAAACGGTTACCAAAGAGGATTTACCCTATATTATTTCAGATGTTTTACACAGTAAAATATTCGAAGAAAAAATTGTGGTGGAGTCGTACATCTTGTCTCATGCGAAGGGAATGCGTCCGTCAACTACTTTGTCTTTAAAAATAGACGGAGAACTAATTGAGGAACATGCCCAAGGCGATGGTCAATTTGATGCTTTCATGAATGCCTTAGGCAAAATATACCAAAGCAAAAATCTATCCTTGCCAAAACTAATCGATTATGCTGTTCGGATTCCGCCCGGAAGTAGCTCTGATGCTTTGTGTGAAACGGTAATTACTTGGACGAATAATGGCAAAGAATTTAAAACAAGAGGATTAGACTCTGACCAAACGGTTGCTGCAATAGTTGCCACGCAAAAGATGTTGAATGTAGTTTAAATTAGTACCAAGGCTACTAAATCCCTTATTTTCTGAGTTTTAAGAAATTGTAAATGAAGTTTGGTACTTTTAAGAATAAAAAATAAATCAAAAAACAATCATGAAATTAAAAATAGCACTTTTAGCCGGAGACGGAATAGGACCTGAGGTAATCAATGAAGCTGTAAAAGTTTCGGATGCGATTGCCAAAAAATTCAATCATGAAATCACTTGGACACCTGCTCTTACTGGAGCCTGCGCAATTGATGCCGTGGGTGTTCCCTATCCTGACGAAACACATGAAATATGCATGGCAGCTGATGCGGTTTTATTTGGCGCTATTGGTCACCCAAAATATGATAATGACCCTACTGCTCCCGTGAGACCGGAACAAGGATTATTGTTAATGCGCAAAAAACTAGGCTTATTTGCTAATGTGCGTCCCACTTTTACTTTCCCATCATTAATTGATAATTCACCTTTAAAAAGGGAACGCATCGAAGGAACTGATTTGGTTTTTTTAAGAGAACTTACCGGTGGAATTTATTTTGGAGAAAAAGGCCGAAGAGACGGTGGAGAAACTGCATTTGACAACTGCGTGTATACTAGAGCTGAAGTTCAACGCTTAGCCAAAAAAGGTTTTGAACTGGCCATGACGCGTTCTAAAAAATTATGTTGCGTCGATAAAGCTAACGTTTTGGAAACCTCTCGTTTATGGAGAGAAACGGTACAAGCGATGGAAAAAGACTATCCTGAAGTAGAAGTTAGCTATGAATTTGTGGATGCTGTAGCGATGCGCTTAGTGCAATGGCCAAACTCCTATGATGTATTAATTACTGAAAATTTATTTGGAGACATCTTAACTGATGAGGCTTCGGTTATTTCAGGATCTATGGGATTAATGCCATCAGCTTCTGTAGGTGAGCACACTTCACTGTACGAACCTATTCACGGCTCCTACCCGCAGGCAACAGGGTTGAATATTGCTAATCCGCTAGCAACTGTGTTATCAGCAGCAATGATGTTTGAAGATGCCTTTGGTCTAACCGAAGAAGCAGCTGCAATTAGAGCAGTTGTCAACAAATCGCTAGAACAAGGAATCGTAACCGAAGATTTAGTGGCTAAGGATACTAGATCTTATAAAACAAGTGATGTTGGAGATTGGTTAGTAGCTAATTTGTAAATTAGATAAAAAACAAAAAAGGGAACAATTTACATTGTTCCCTTTTTTTATACTGTAGAAAAAAATATTAATATCTTCCTCCTCTGTCACCACCACCGCGATTGTTGCTTCCGTAACCTCCACGAGAGTCTCCTCCACCGCGGTTGTTATTAAAACTTCTTCTTTCGCCTTCTGGTTTTGGCTCAGATTTGTTAACCACAATTGCACGTCCTTGAACAGTCGCTCCGTTCAATTCGTCAATCGCTTTTTGAGCTTCATCATCATTTGGCATCTCAACAAAACCAAATCCTTTACTTCTTCCTGTAAATTTATCTGAGATAATTTTAACTGAATCAACTGCTCCGTAAGCCTCGAAAGACTCTCTTAAATCTGCTTCCTCAATACTGAATGGAAGGCTTCCAACAAAAATATTCATATGTACTTATTTATAATAATTGCAACAAATGTACTCTAAATATTCTCTAATCTACTATATATTAGCTTATTTCTACTTTTATTTTGAAAAAAATATTTGAGCAAAATAACAGAAAACTACAAATCAATGAATTAGTATCCACTTAAATAGCAGTTAATTAAGCACCGTAGCCGCTACAATAGGCACCTTATAAAAAACACCCTGCTGAAAATTTAGCGTTGTACCACCTAACGGATTATTATTTACGTTTTCTAAATTAAACTTAAAGGTTCCAGAGATGGTGTTGTTTACAGCATCATATTCAGTTATAACAATTTGTCCATTTCCAATACCGGTTCCACTTGTAAAAGTTAACGTTCCTGAAGCATCAGTCAAAACGTAGGTCGCTGTTTTAGAATCGCTTGTTCCTATCGGGTACACCTGCGCCGTAGTCGAAGTCATTTTTAGAGTCACGACCTCATTACTTGTGTAGGCTTTTACAACCACTGCACCATTTGCGTCGATTGTAGCTTGTGACTGAATGGCTCTCCAAAAAACATTGTCTTTTAATCCTTGAAAAGAAGGATTATTGAAACGAACATCCTCTTGACACGAACTCAAGCAGATCAATAGCAATAGGGGCGCTAAATATTTTTTCATAAAAATGCACTTTAAGTAGCAAAAGTATGATATTTAGATGAAAACCACGTACTAGAACACATAAAAAGAGTATCAATAAGAAGCCAAATCGCTATCGTTCAAAATAATAAGTTGTTTTTAGTAAATTCAAAAAAATAGTATATCTTTGCACCCTTAATTAATCGAGGTCGAGTACCTCAAAATTTAATCACACGATTATGTCAGTAAAAATTAGATTACAAAGACACGGTAAAAAACAAAAACCTTTTTACTGGGTTGTAGCAGCAGATGCTCGCTCAAAAAGAGATGGTAAATACCTAGAAAAAATTGGTACTTACAATCCAAACACAAACCCAGCAACTATCGAGTTAAATCTTGATAGCGCAGTAAAATGGTTGCACAATGGTGCACAACCAACTGATACTGCTAAAGCTATTCTTTCTTACAAAGGTGCTTTATTGAAACACCACCTTGATGGAGGTATTCGTAAAGGAGCTTTGACTCAAGAGCAAGCTGATGCAAAATTAGCTGCTTGGTTAGAAGCTAAAAACGGAACAGTTGATGCTAAGAAAGATGGTTTATCAAAAGCGCAAGCTGATGTTAAAGCTAAAGCTTTCAAAGCAGAGCAAGATGTTAATGCTAAACGTTTAGCTGCTGCTGCACAAGCTGAAGCTGATGCTATCGCTGCTGCGACTCCTGCTGTTGAAGAAGAAGTTGCTGAAGTTGAAGCTGAAGAAGCTCCTGCTGCAGAAGAAAACAACGAAGAGACTCAAGCATAATTTAGTAAGCGACAATGCGTAAAGAAGAATGTTTCTATTTAGGTAAAATCGCTAAAAAATTTAGTTTCAAAGGGGAAGTTCTTGCCTATTTAGACACGGATGAACCTGAGTTATACGAAAACTTGGAATCAGTGTTTGTTGAATACAACAAACACTTGGTTCCTTTTTTTATTGAAAGTAGCTCCTTGCATAAAAACGATTTTCTTAGAATTCGTTTTGAAGATGTAAAAACAGAGGAAGAAGCTGAAGCAATGCTAGGCAATCACTTGTATTTACCTTTAAAAATGTTACCTAAACTCTCGGGTAACAAATTTTATTTTCACGAAGTTATTGGTTTTGAAGTAGAAGACCAACTCCTTGGTGTAGTAGGAAAAATAGAATCTATAAACGACAGTACCGCACAACCACTTTTTGAAGTATTGAATGGCGATGTTGAAATTCTGATTCCTATGATTGATCATTTCTTAGTTAAGATCGATCGTGAAAACAAAAAAGTAATCATGGACCTTCCAGAAGGATTGATTGAAATGTATCTTTAGTAGAAATTTTGAACCATTAAGAAATTAAGGTTTATTAAGTTTATAACGATCTACCTTTAAATCCTTATTGGATTAATCTTTAAAATCTTATTTTTGTCTAAATTTTCCTTCAAACAATTTACTGTAGAACAAGACCGTTGCGCTATGAAAATAGGCACTGACGGCGTTTTACTGGGCGCTTGGGCTCCAACAACCAACCATCCGTTTAGTGTTTTAGATATTGGCACTGGAACTGGCATTATTGCTTTGATGTTAGCACAACGTACCAACGCTGAACAAATTGATGCTTTAGAAATTGACGAAGCAACTTATGAGCAAGCGGTAGATAATTTTGAAAACTCTCCTTGGAGTGATCGTTTATTTTGTTTTCATGCGGGCTTAGATGAATTTATCGAAGAGCCGGAAGACGAATATGATTTGATTATTTCCAATCCTCCTTTTTATTCCGAGGATTTCAAATCCAATAATGCCCAACGCGATTTAGCTCGTTTTCAAGACGCCATGCCTTTTGAAGATTTAATCGAAGCGGCTGATTTACTATTATCTGAAAATGGAATATTCGCAGTTATCATTCCGTTTAAAGAAGAAGAAAAGTTCCTAGCTCTTGCCACTGAATTTGAATTATATCCTTTCAAAATTACACATGTAAAAGGAACGCCAACTACTGAAATCAAACGCAGTTTATTGGCTTTATCTCGTAATGAAACAACCGATCTCGTAGTTGATGAATTGATTATTGAAATAGAAAGACATGTATATACTCCAGAATATATAGCGCTGACAAAGGAGTTTTATTTGAAGATGTAAAGCTCAAGCTTGTAATGACAGTCGTTTCAAAAACATATCTAATAAGCTACCGACTTAATTAATTATAAACATATAAAGCGATTGAAATTAGCAAGAAGCCCGCAAAAATAAACACTCTTCTTTTCTCCGGCTTGTGCTGAAATAAATAAAAAATATTTCCTAATAACAAAACTGACGTTATTACGCAGATATAAAAAGGATTAACTTTAAAACTGAACAATAAAAGTGGCAATAACAAACTTGAAACTGCTAATAAATTTTTAAACTTTTGCGTTCTAGACATAATAATTAGATTAATAGCCAAAGGCTTATCAAAACTAACAATAAAATTTAGTTATGCAACTATTCTTACTTATAACTTTTATTTTTCAAACTAATACTTCTCTGATTACATTTGACTTTTATCGTAGGTCATAAAACCACAAGTGTAAAAAAAACCCCAACTACTGAAATCAAACGTAGTTTATTGGCTTTATCTCGTAATGAAACAACCGATCGTATAGTTGATGAATTGGTTATTGAAGTAGAAAGACATGTATATACTCCAGAATATATTGCGTTAACTAAAGAGTTTTATTTGAAAATGTAAACTTTAAATAGTTCAAACTTATTTTTGAAAGCAATAAATTTTAATTTAAGTTCACAATCTACACTTGATTTCAAAAATTATAACAATTGTTAATCGTTTTGTTATATTTCTTTGTGTAACTTTGTATCACTTAAATTAGCAAAACCATGAAACCAGACTTATTTCAATCTCCAGATTATTATAACTTAGACGATTTACTAACAGAAGAGCACAAACTAGTTCGTGATTCCGCTCGTGCGTGGGTAAAAAAAGAAGTTTCTCCTATTATTGAAGACTTTGCTCAACGTGCTGAATTTCCAAAACAAATCATCAAAGGTTTGGGTGAAATAGGTGGTTTTGGTCCTTACATTCCTGAAGAATATGGTGGTGCTGGTTTAGACCAAATATCATACGGATTGATCATGCAAGAAATTGAGCGTGGTGATTCAGGTGTTCGTTCTACCTCATCTGTTCAATCATCCCTAGTAATGTATCCTATTTGGAAATACGGAAACGAGGAACAACGCATGAAATACTTGCCAAAGTTAGCGACGGGAGAATTCATGGGTTGCTTTGGCTTAACCGAACCAAACTACGGATCGGATCCTGGAAGTATGATTACCAACTTTAAAGATATGGGCGACCATTATTTATTGAATGGTGCCAAAATGTGGATTTCTAACGCTCCTTTTGCTGATATTGCCGTTGTTTGGGCAAAAAATGAAGAAGGAAGATTACACGGTTTAATTGTAGAACGCGGGATGGAAGGGTTTACAACTCCTGAAACTCACAATAAATGGTCACTACGTGCCTCCTCAACTGGAGAGTTAATATTTGACAACGTAAAAGTACCTAAAGCAAACCTTTTACCTAATAAATCAGGTCTTGGTGCACCACTAGGTTGCCTTGACTCGGCTCGTTACGGAATCGCTTGGGGTGCTATCGGTGCTGCAATGGATTGTTATGATACGGCTTTGCGCTACGCAAAAGAAAGAATCCAATTCGACAAACCAATTGCTGGAACGCAGCTACAACAAAAGAAATTAGCCGAAATGATTACTGAAATCACCAAAGCACAATTACTTACTTGGAGACTTGGAGTACTTAGAAATGAAGGCCGTGCTACTACAGCTCAAATCTCTATGGCTAAGCGTAATAACGTAGATATGGCGATTAACATTGCTCGTGAAGCCAGACAAATTCTAGGCGGAATGGGAATTACCGGTGAATACTCTATCATGCGTCATATGATGAACTTAGAGTCCGTGATCACCTACGAAGGAACACACGATATTCATTTACTAATTACTGGAATGGACATTACTGGAATCCCTGCATTTAAGTAGAAATAAACAACTATTAAAGTATCTATAAAATTGATAATGAAAGCTTCTTGGAAACAAGGAGCTTTTTTATCTTTGTACAAAATACCACTGCACCAAAATTTCAAGATTGTATCCAAAAAACAAAAGTGCAGCATTTCAATTACAACCTACTTTAAAACCATTACTATGACAATTGAAAGCATAAACAAAACTATTGCGCCCCAAAAAAACACCTTATTACAGCATTCTTTGTACCAAAAAGTACAAACTATAGATGATTTACACGTTTTCCTTGAAAATCATGTCTATGCCGTTTGGGATTTTATGTCCTTACTAAAAGCATTACAATCTAAATTAACGTGTACAACTACACCTTGGTTTGCCACAGCAAATCCTGAGACAAGGTATTTAATTAACGAGATTGTATTAGCTGAGGAAACCGATTTAACGATTGACGGCCGTCGCCAAAGTCATTACGAGATGTACATTGAAGCAATGGAATCCTGCGGTGCCAATACAACAGGAATTACTGATTTCTTGGCGGAGGTAAACTCATTACAAAACATCTTTGTTGCCATTAAAACAAGTAGCTTGCATCCTAATATCAAAGAGTTTCTAGACTTTACCTTTAAAGTGATTGACGAAGGGAAAACACATGAAATCGCAGCAGCATTTACTTTTGGAAGAGAAGACCTTATCCCGAGTATGTTTACTGCCATTTTGAAGAATTTTCAGCAGAATTTCCCTCAAACTGACTTGAGTAAACTAATCTATTATTTTGAAAGACATATTGAACTCGATGCTGATGAGCACGGACCAATGGCTATGCAAATGATTACGGAACTTTGTGGAGAAGATCCTAAAAAATGGGCCGAAGTGGAACAAATTTCAGTTGCTGCTCTAGAAAAACGAATCGGCTTATGGGATGCTATTGAAGCAAGTTTATTGAAAGAAGAATTGGCTTAAGAATCCAAACTGTATAAAACAACGTAACTGTTATTTAAAAACGATACCCATAATTGTAAACAAATGGTCAATCAATTGCGAATACTAGTTACGTTGTTCTTTTTGCTATCGGTTACGATAAGCTGCAGTGTTGAAAATTCGGCTACTAAAACAGCTGTAATCGACACTAGTTCGACAGCACCACAAAACCTATCACTTCCTACTTTTACCAAAAAAGCAAACTACCTTGCACTTGGTGATAGTTACACTATTGGAGAAAGCGTTTGCAGCAGTTGCCGATTTCCTGAGCAACTAAAAAAAGCCCTCGAGAATTTAAACTTAAAAAATAGTTTTGGCCTTGATATCATTGCCAGAACCGGCTGGACTACTACCGACTTAAAAGCAGCCATACAAAATCAAAATCCAGCAACTAATTACGATTTAGTAACCTTATTAATAGGCGTGAACAATCAATACCGAGGACAACCGTTTACGGTTTACGAAAAGGAATTTAAGGAACTGGTGGAAAAAGCAATTGTATTGGCTGGCAATGACAAAACCAATGTCATCGTTGTTTCGATACCGGATTATGCATACACTCCTTTTGGGAGCCGATCCGGTCGAGGAAGCACAATTTCGAAAGAAATCGCCTCCTACAATGCGTTCGCAAGAAAGTATTGTGAAGAAAATGGGATCGCTTACAGCAACATAACTGATATTACGCAAGAGGGTTACAAGACCCTGAATTAGTTGCAACTGACGGATTACATCCTTCGGAAAAAGCCTATAGCTTATTCGTAAACCGAATCATTGCAAAAGCAGTAGATGCTTTGCAGAACTAAAAAAAGCGAGAATTTCTTATCGCTTTTCTATTAACTTTCGGGAGCTAATTCTAGTTCTAAACCTTCTAGACTCTCGGTAATTGGTATTTGGCAGCCCAAGCGGCTGTTGGATTTAACATAGAAAGCTTCGGATAACATGGCTTCCTCATCCTCTCCCATTTCAGGCAAATCGACTTCATTTAGCACATAACATTGACAAGAAGCACACATGGCCATCCCGCCACAAGTTCCTTCAACAGGAAGCTCGTATGCCTTGCACAATTCCATTATATTCATAGCCATATCAGTAGGAGCTTGCAATTCGTGCACGACTCCTTCACGATCTTTAATTTTTATTAGTACATCCATCTGATGGGGTGTTGTGTTTTAGTTGTGGGTTTGATTACAGTAGTGGGTTGCATGAGGGATAGTAGCTAGCTACCGAAGTAGCGCGAATAGCCCGACGCTTATTGTAAAAAAGGCGACTCAATACAATGAGAATAAGCCTTTTTTACAAAAAGGGTCATGCCCTAATCTTATAAAATATTTACAACAGTCTCTATTTGCGGGGCAAACTTTTTAATGGTCGTTTCTACGCCTGCTTTTAAAGTCATTTGGTTTACGCTGCAGCTCGTACAAGCTCCTTCGAGACGCACTTTGACATGCTTGTCATCTTCGATGGATATCAGGGTGATATCGCCACCATCAGAATTCAAGAAAGGTCTGATTTCCTCTAGCGCTTTATGAACTTCAATAGTTAATTCTTCTGTTGTCATGTGGTTTTTTTTAAAGTAATAGAAATTCTATTTCTTATTATTTTTTAACGGCAGAACATCCTGCCATAGTTGTAATTTGGATTGCTTCGGTAGCCGGTAAACTATCATTTCTTCTTACGGTTTCCTCTACTACTTTACGCGTGATTTCTTCAAAAACAGTCGCTACAACCGAACCAGTTTGCATCGCTGCCGGACGACCGAAATCACCTGCTTCGCGTATTGATTGCACGATAGGCACTTCGCCTAGGAATGGCACTTCAAGATCATCTGCTAGGTTTTTAGCCCCTTCTTGACCAAAGATATAGTATTTGTTTTCTGGCAACTCTTCGGGTGTGAAGTACGCCATGTTTTCGATAATTCCTAAAACTGGCACATTGATAGCTTCACTCAGGAACATAGATACTCCTTTTTTAGCATCAGCTAAAGCAACGGCTTGCGGAGTACTTACTACAACTGCTCCTGTAACAGGCAACGATTGCATGATCGAAAGATGAATATCTCCCGTTCCTGGAGGCAAATCGATAAGCATAAAGTCTAGTTCGCCCCAGTCAGCATCAAAGATCATTTGGTTCAAGGCCTTAGAAGCCATTGGTCCTCTCCAGATTACTGCTTGTGATGGTGAAGTGAAAAATCCGATAGAAAGCATTTTTATATCGTAACTTTCTACTGGTTTCATTTTAGATTTTCCGTCAACGGTAACTGATACTGGTTTTTCGTTTTCGACATCGAACATAATTGGCATCGATGGTCCGTAAATATCAGCATCTAAGACACCTACTTTAAAACCCATTTTAGCCAGTGATACGGCTAGGTTTGCAGTTACAGTAGATTTCCCTACTCCTCCTTTTCCTGAGGCAACGGCAATAATATTTTTTATTCCAGGAATAGATTTCCCTTTAATTTCAGTTTTCTCCGGCGCTTCGACCTTGCTATTGATTTTGATTTTAGCATCAGGAGAAACTTTCTCCAAAATTGTTTTTCTGATATCGTCCTCTGCGCGTTTTTTGATGTGCATTGCTGGTGTATGTAAAACTAAATCTACTACAACCTCATCTCCAAAAGTGATAACGTTCGCAATGGCACCACTTTCTACCATATTTTTTCCTTCTCCAGCGATAGTAATTGTTTCTAAAGCTTTTAGGATTTCTTTTCTATCTAATTTCATTATAATTGTACTGTTTTCAATTGAGGATTATCTGCTTAAATATTATGTTTATTTAAACTGATTTCAGATTACAAAGATAACAGATTAAGTTCTTAAAATAAAGAAATTGGATTGGATTTATTGATGGATAAATCAACGGTATTGATGACAAATAATTCCGAAAAAACGTTGTGAAAATTAAGCTAAACTAACCTTCTAACTCGGTCATTGGCGGTTGCCAAAAATATTTCTCGAAATCAATAATTTGATTGTCAACTACCTTAACACCTTCGCTTTCTAACAACTGCTGCATCAAGTTAGTACCATCAAAGTGAAACTTACCCGTGAGTAATCCTTTTCTATTTACCACTCGATGTGCCGGAATATCCTCCATTTTGTGAGAGGCATTCATGGCGTATCCTACCATTCGTGCTGATCGTGCCGCACCAATCGATTTTGCAATAGCGCCGTAAGAGGTTACTTTGCCAAATGGAATTTGCCTTGCAATCACATATACTCTCTCGAAGAAGCTTTCGTCTGCCATTTAAAATTAGATTGTATTACAAATAGAAACGAATAATATTAAATAACGTAACCAAAGCGATTAACCCTGTGATACTACCTATAATTTTATTCATATTCCGCAGCAGGTAATCGGCTTTTGATTCTATCTTTTGAAAAAACCGGATGTAAAAATAAAACACAATAGAAGATCCAAGAACCACTCCAGTCACAAAAGTTAGGACAGAGGACAGTTCAAAGGAAAACAAATCATAAGAAGAAAGTGTGATACTTACAAATACATAATAGGGAATTGGAAAAAAGTTCAATGCCGAAAGCAGCATGCCTAGAAAAAAACGTTTCTTTTGACTGCTTTTTTTGATTTTTGCTTTTTTAATTTTAGGCGCTTTAGCAATCCACAGAAAATAAATAGTCAAAGCTCCAAAAAGAGCGAAGCCTACTTCTCGCAATAGGTTAACAATATCAGGACGAACATTGATAACACGAGCAAAAAGTATGGCAACAAAGGCTTGAAAAAAAATAATGATAATGGCTCCAAAAATAAACCAACCTGCATTTCTTGTCCCTTCTTTCAAATTTACTTTAGCTGCCGTCATATTCAGTAACCCTGGAGGAGTTATCCCAATAAAAGCAGTGGCAAAACCTGTAAGTAGCGAAATAAGTATATTCATAGACAAGAATGGAAATTGGAACAAGGAAACAGATAGCGTACGATACTGATCTACTCTTTAATTTTAAATCTAATATACGTAATTGCCTTGTTAATTTCCAAATATTGTTTTTCGTAAAAGGTCTGAAAAGCAGTTACTTCCTCTGGACTTCCTTCATTTACATAAACATTATGATTCGCATACAACACTTCATGACCTTCTCCATGCAACAACCCTAGCGTGTAGCCGTGCATAAACTCACTATCGGTTTTTAAGTTCACTACACCGTCTTTCTTCAGGATTTTTTTATACAATTGCAGAAACTCTGAATTGGTCATACGGTGCTTCGTTCTCTTGTACTTGATTTGCGGGTCCGGAAAAGTGATCCAAATCTCGTCTACTTCGTTTTCGGCAAAAACATGATTGATTAATTCAATTTGGGTACGGATGAAAGCCACATTGTGCAGTCCTGTTTCGACCGCAGTTTTAGCACCACGCCAAAAACGAGCGCCTTTGATATCGATTCCGACAAAGTTTTTATTAGGATATCTTTCGGCTAAACCAACAGAATACTCTCCTTTTCCACAACCTAGTTCTAGTACTAGCGGATTGTCATTCTTAAAAAAGTCTTGGTTCCACTTCCCTTTTAATGGGAATAAATCACCTACTACTTCTTCTCTTGTTGGCTGAAATACATTAGTAAATGTCTCGTTCTCCCTGAATCTCTTTAATTTATTTTTGCTTCCCACTTTGTTTCCACTATTTTAATGAGGCCAATTCGACCTATTTTATTGCTTGGCAAAATTAAGGAAATATATGAAACCTCGGGACTGTCAGCAAAAATATAATCGGTTCTAAGAGAAATTCGAAAAAAAGGTTCCCTTTTACTTTTTACTTAATTTCTCTAGTAAAGCATTTTCGATAGGAGATTTAATTTTGACAACTTCGTTGCTATTATCATTTGGAATCGTCATCGAAAGTACATAATGCTGAATTTTCCAGTCGTTCCCAACCTTAACTAACACACCTGAACCTCTACAAATTTTCATTTGAGTACTGAGCAATTCATCAAACCAAGCCGTTTTTCCTGATTTATCAAAAAAAATATGACGCTCGACCGCCGTAAAGCTCCACGCCTTTCCACGATCAAAAAACGGTTTTGCAAATGACTGAAATTGTTCTTTGTTCCAATTCTCCGTAGCATCCGTTCCTATAAAAATGGCATCATTTGTCATCAAATTGAAATAGGTATCAAACTTCGCTTCGGCAGCAGCCTTATGCCATTGATCAAGAACCAAATTAATTTTTTGTTTATCCTTTTCAGAATTCACAGAAAAAGAACTAAAAGAAGACAACAGAACAACAAGCAATATATAGGCAATATTATTTTTCATAGTGGCAGAATTTGAATTTCGGAATTCAGAAAGTAACGATTTGATACTTATTTGGAAGTAAAGATAATATTTTAACAATAATATTTAAAATAGGATAGCAATTAAGCTAATGGTATCCGTTTTTGAGTATTTTTACATCCTAAAATCAGATCATAGGAATGAAAAAATCGATCACAACTTACTTATTGTTAGTTAGTTTACTACTACTCCTTTGTGTGTCTTGTAAAAAAAACAATGACGATCTCTCCAACTCTAAATCCAAAGAAACGATAGATTTGAGTAAAATTCCTTTCGACAGTACTTTAGTGTCTTCTTTTTTCGAGAAACATCCGCTTTTGCAAAAATACCAACTCGATGTAAACAAACTGTATCGCAAATACAACTACCACTATTTATGGTACGATAAAAACGGTTCCAATGAATTTTCAAATATATTTTACAACAAAATAATTAATTTACTCGAAGAAGGAATTGAAACTAAGGTTCCATACCGAACAGAATTAGATCAGATTTATCAAAATACCAAAGAAAATAAAACACCCAACACGAATTCAGAATTACTTACGACGGCCCTGTACTTCTTTTATATTGATAAGGTATTCCATGGTTTAGAAACCGAAAAATCAAATGAGATGGAGTGGTTTTTACCGCGAGAAAAACAATCGTATACTGCTTATACCGACTCTTTACTAATCGATCCTTCAGTGATTAAAAAAAATAAAAAAACACTATTTAGTCAGTATTATTTATTGAAAAATCAATTAAAAAAGTACAGTGAAATTGAAAAAAAAGGGAGCTGGGACTCTATTGCACTTCCTACCGGCTATAAAACCCTAAAAATTGGCGATAGTTTACCAGCCATTGCGCAGGTTCGTAAAAGACTCTTTCTTGATGGATTTTTAAAAACTGATTCTAAAAGTTTACTGTATGATGCGGCTCTCGCGAAGGCTGTTGTTAAGTTTAAAAAAACCCGCGGAATTGATGGCGACAAGTTATTGTATGGTACTACTTTGAATTATTTGAGTACGCCTGTGAGCTCGTTAATCAAAACGCTAGTCGTAAATATGGAACGCTGCCGATGGGTATCGAAAGATATCAGTAAGGCCAAAGAACTCATTGCAGTGAATATTCCTTCATATGAACTCTCTTATTTTAAAAACGGCAAAATTGTTTTAAAATCGAATGTGGTCGTAGGGAAAACACTTAATAAGACCGTTATTTTTAGCGCTCCCATGAAGTACATTGTATTTAGTCCGTATTGGAATTTACCCACAAGTATTATTCAAAAAGAGATATTGCCGGCTATAGCCAAAGACCCAAATTACCTTGCCTCACATAATATGGAATGGAACAATGGAAATGTACGTCAAAAGCCAGGAGTTAAAAACTCCTTAGGTTTGGTGAAGTTTTTATTTCCTAATTCGAATGCCATTTACTTACATGACACGCCTTCCAAATATTTATTTAGTAAAGATCAAAGAGCGTTCAGCCACGGCTGCATTCGAGTAGCAAAGCCAGCGGAGCTTGCTTATAAAATCATGGAAAATGATCCTGACTGGAATCCCGAGAAAATTGACGAAGCCATGCATGCTGGAAAAGAAAAATGGTACCCACTTAAGAACAAAATTCCGGTTTACATAGGGTATTTCACCGCTTGGGAAGACACTGATGGAATACTACATTTCTATGATGATATTTACACAAGAGACGAAGCACTGGCTGCTTTATTATTTGATAACAAGTAAATTAGTTAATTAAACCACTACTAATAGATGTAAAGAAAAAGGAGTAACACCTGCGTGCTATTCCTTTTTTATGCTGTATCCTGAACGGATGTATATTTAATGTGCTTTTTGCTTATCGAAAGTGGTGCTCAATGTTTTTTTAACTTTAGCTAAAGCATCATGAAATGCTTTTTCAACAGTATCCGCATGAGCAGTCACGACAACGGGTTGCAATTTGGCAGGACGAACTTCGATTAAACAACGTTTGTCGTTGATTCCTGGCTTATCACTATTTTCATCACCTACATGCACCTCGATGCGTGTTATTTTCTCTTCAAAACGAGCTAATTCTTTTTCTAATTCAGCAGAAAAATAAGCTTCTACTCTTTGATGTCCTTCTACATTTTTGTCTGTGTTAAATTGTATTTTCATAGTTTATTGTATTAATGATTGTCTCTCAAAGTTAACGAATGAAGACCCGAAAAACGAACGAATTAGCAAATAATTATGAAATAAAATGAAGACTTAGCAACAGCAGGAAACAGATTATGGAGCTAACTATTTCAGCAGTATTTTGTTAGATGCAAAAAACGCTATCCCGTAGAATAGCGTTTTTTTATTGTAAATAGACTAATTAGCCGAGTGCCATAGCCCTGATGGAAGCGGCATCCTCTTGTGGCGGGGTTCGCCACAAGAGATACAGCGAACAGCAGGAAATAGCTCCTCATTCTTATTTATTTCGTAACAAGCAATTCCTTGATGCCCATATTGAATAAGGTAAAGGCCTGGATGTCTACATTTTCCTGAATCGTCGCCGCTACTGATTTTCCAGCTCCATGACCTGCTTTGACGTCAATACGGATTAACGTAGGATTTGGACCTGTTTGTTTTTCTTGCAACTCGGCAGCAAATTTAAAACTGTGTGCTGGCACTACTCGATCATCATGATCTCCTGTGGTTACCATCGTTGCTGGGTATTGTGTTCCTGCTTTTACGTTTTGCACAGGCGAGTAACCTTTGATGTATTCAAACATTTCCTTGCTGTCTTGCGATGTTCCGTAATCGTAGGCCCAACCAGCACCTGCGGTAAAGGTATGGTAACGCAACATGTCCATTACACCCACAGCTGGCAAGGCCACTTTCATTAAGTCTGGTCTTTGTGTCATGGTTGCTCCTACTAATAAACCTCCGTTTGACCCACCACGAATGGCTAAGAAATTCGAGGAAGTATATTTTTGCGCAATTAAATACTCGGCTGCAGCGATGAAATCATCAAATACATTTTGCTTTTGCATTTTAGTTCCTGCATCGTGCCATTTTTTACCATATTCTCCACCTCCACGTAAATTAGGCACGGCGTAAACTCCTCCGTTTTCTAACCATACTGCATTAGCAATACTAAAACTTGGAGTTAAACTCACATTGAAACCACCATAAGCATAAAGCATAGTTGGGTTTTGTCCATTTAGCTGTAATCCTTTTTTATAGGTAATAATCATTGGGATTTTTGTTCCGTCTTTAGAAGTATAGAACACTTGCTTCGACTCGTAATCATCGCTTTTAAAATCTACTTTGGGTTTTTCATATACAGTTGATTTTCCTGCGTTAGGATCAAAGGCATAAATTGTTCCTGGTGTGGTGTAGTTTGTAAACGAATAGTACAATGTTTTGTCTTTCTTCTTTCCGCCAAAACCGCCTGCTGTTCCCACTGCTGGTAACTGAATTTCGCGTAGCATTTTTCCGGAATAATCATATTGTTTTACAACTGAAACGGCATCTTTCATGTAGTTAGCAAAGAAATAACCACCACCTGTTGATGGTGATAACACATTCTCTGTCTCTGCAATAAAATCAACCCACTTATCTGGAGTAGGTTTGCTGAAATCAACGGTTACAATACGTTTGTTAGGTGCTTTTAGATCGGTTTCGATAAATAATTTTTTACCTTCGGTCATAATCACACTGTTATCACTATTGAAGTTGTCAACGATCGTTACAATAGGACTATTAGGCGTTTTTAGATCTTTGATGTACAATTCGTTTCCGTAAGTTGAATTTGCCGCCGAAATTACTAAGTAAGCATCATCCTCGGTTACATACCCACCAATGTATCTGCGTTTTTGGTCTGCGCCAAAGATTACCTTATCTTCTTTTTGAGACGTTCCTAGTTTATGAAAGTATAATTTGTGCTCATCTGTTTTTGCAGAAAGCTCGCTTCCTTTTGGTTTTTCATAGCTCGAGTAATAGAAGCCTTCGTTCCCTCTCCAAGACAAACCACTGAACTTTACATCAACGATAGTGTCTTCGATTATTTTTTTAGACAAGGCGTCCATGATGATTACTTTTCTCCAGTCGCTTCCACCTTCTGAAATGGCGTAAGCAACCTTCGATCCGTCTTTTGAGAAATCAATTCCACCAAGCGAAGTGGTTCCGTCTTTCGAAAACGTATTTGGATCTAAGAAAACTTCTTCTTTACCATTAGCGTCTTTACGATACATTACCGACAGATTTTGCAGTCCGTTATTTTTAGAAAAATAGGTAAAGTTTCCTTCTTTGGATGGAGCTCCTATTTTTTCATAATTCCATAATTTTTCTAATCTTGATTTTAGAGCGGCACGAAACGGAATTTGGTTTAAATAACCATAAGTCACTTCATTTTGTGCTTTTACCCAAGCAGCGGTTTCGTCTGATCGGTCGTCCTCCATCCATCGGTATGGATCATTTACTTGCGTACCAAAATAGGTGTCCACTACGTTTCCTTTTTTGGTTGCAGGATATTTAAGCGGACTTTGTCCGAAAGATGCGGTTGTTGCGGTAACTGCCATTATTAAAATTAATTTTTTCATTAGTCTTTTTTTATTGGTTAGTACAAAAATAAGCAAAATCATTGGCTTCCTGTATATCAAAAAAGCGCTAGTAAGATAGGTCGTTAAATGGTGGTTTTTGTTACTCTGAATTTGTTTAACATATAAGTTTTTCTTTGGTTGAGTGTGGGTAAAGGTTGCTACG
Source organism: Flavobacterium sp. (assembly GCF_029242675.1). Classification (GTDB taxonomy): domain Bacteria; phylum Bacteroidota; class Bacteroidia; order Flavobacteriales; family Flavobacteriaceae; genus Flavobacterium. Next base: position 401 of record NZ_JAQWTM010000304.1, on the reverse strand, counting down.
CAAAGGTGCGCAGAAAACCGCGAATTTCTTTTTTACCATTAAGAAATTAAGGAAAATTAAGAATACTAAAACAACACTTAATGAATCTTAATTCCTTAATGGTTAAAAATTTAAACTATCGCAACACGTAAGTCCTTTAAAACTTAGCGAACCTCTGAGTCAACTTTGTGGCTCTTTGCGTAAGGAAAAACTACACAGAGATGCGCAGAGATTGCGCAGAGAATCGCAAAGTTTTTTTTAACATATAAGTCATATAAGTTTTTTTTGGTTCAGTGTGGGTATATGTTGTTACACAGAGACGCGCAGAGGCTTCACGGAGAACCGCGAAATTCTTTTTTACCATTAAGAAATTAAGGAAAATTAAGAATACTAAAACAACACTTAATGAATCTTAATGCCTT
>NZ_JAQWTM010000173.1 GCF_029242675.1 Flavobacterium sp. | reverse complement strand
ATCCCGCACTCTCAGCTACGGAGTTATCAAACTGGGTTACATATAAATCCGAGTCTTTTGCTGTAGTTACAGGTACGTAATTGGTAATATCCGAAGGTGTGATAATTACTCCACAGGCATGAATACCGGTGTTACGCATGGATCCTTCTAAAATTTTTGCTTGCTGAATAGTTTCTCCTGCTAAATCTCCTTCGTTTGCAATAGCGATCAATTCTTTTACCTTATCGAACTCTTCTGATGACTTCAGGGATTTTTTAACATCATCTTCGCTCTCCGAAATAAAACGAGCTAGATTCCATTTAGATGGCATCATCGTTGGAATCAACTTGGCAATTCTGTCTGCCTCAAACAAAGGCAAATCCAGTACACGCGCCGTATCTCGAATAGCTGACTTGGTCGCCATTTTACCATAAGTAATAATTTGCGCTACTTGATTAGCACCATATTTTTTAATTACATAATCCATTACACGACCTCGACCTTCATCATCAAAGTCAATATCAATATCGGGCATGGACACACGATCCGGATTCAAGAAACGCTCAAAAAGCAAATCGTACTTAATCGGGTCAATATTGGTAATTCCCAGACAATACGCAACGGCAGAACCCGCTGCCGATCCACGACCAGGACCTACCGACACATCCATTTCACGGGCTTTGGCAATAAAATCCTGAACAATCAAGAAGTACCCCGGATAACCAGAGTTGGAAATGGTCAACAATTCAAAATCCAAACGTTCTTGAATGGCTGGCGTCAATTCTCCATATCTTTTTTCGGCACCAACCATCGTTAGGTGTCGTAAATAAGCGTTTTCACCTCTTACTCCGTTGTCAACCTCATCCTCGGGATTAACAAACTCCTCTGGAATATCATATTTAGGAAGCAATACATCCCGATACAAAGAATAAATTTCAACTTTATCTATGATCTCCTGAATGTTGATAATTGCATCCGGCAAATCAGCAAAGAGTTTCTTCATCTCTTCATCTGATTTGTAATAATACTCCTGATTAGACAAACCATAGCGGTAGCCACGACCCCGACCTATTGGCGTAGCCTGCTTTTCACCATCTTTTACACAAAGTAAAATATCGTGTGCATTGGCATCTTCTTTATTTAAATAATAGGTATTGTTAGTGGCAATTAGTTTTACCTCATGTTTTTGAGCAAACTCAATTAAGGTTTGATTTACTCTATTTTCATCCTCTTGATTGTGGCGCATGATTTCAAGATAGAAATCGGCTCCAAATTGGGCTTTCCACCACAGCAAGGCTTCTTCAGCTTGATTTTCACCAATATTTAATATCTTACTCGGAATCTCTCCATATAAGTTTCCGGAAAGGACCATAATATCCTCTTTGTATTGCTCTACGATTTTCTTGTCGATACGAGGCACATAATAAAAGCCATTAATATTGGCAATGGAGGCCATTTTAGCTAGATTATGGTAGCCTTTTTTATTTTTAGCAAGCAAAACAACTTGGTAACCGTTGTCTTTTTTGGATTTATCCAAATGGTTTTCGCAAATATTGAACTCGCAACCTACTATCGGCTTCATTTCGGTTTCCGTAGGTTCTTCTCCACTTTCGATGAGAGCTGCATTTTTGGCGGAAGCCGATTTATTATGATTCATGACTGCACTCACAAAGTGAAAAGCACCCATCATGTTTGCCGTATCGGTCATGGCCACGGCTGGAAATCCGTTTTTGGCTGTAGCCGAAACCAAAGGACCAATACCAATGGTAGACTGCAAAACCGAAAACTGCGTGTGATTGTGCAAATGCGCAAATTTGGCTTCCGCCAAAACTTTTTTATTCTCTAAAAGTTCACTTTTAGATATTCCCGTGTTTTGGGTATCACCAAACTGTTGTCTGATCCTATCCGAAGCTTGTTTTAAATTGATATGTTTTAAACCAATAAGCTGAATTTCTCTTGGATTCTTTGATTGGAAATCTTGAAAGTAGGAACCGGGAACGTCCAGCTCTTCTTTGGTGAAAATTTCTTTCCGAATCAATTCTAAAAAACAGCGTGTAGTTGCTTCTACATCGGCAGTGGCATTGTGCGCTTCTGAGAACGGTTTGTTAAATAAAAACTGGTGTAA
>NZ_JAQWTM010000148.1 GCF_029242675.1 Flavobacterium sp. | reverse complement strand
CACTATGCAAAGTAATATGAAAGTATTAATGCAAGAAAATGAAGGATTAAAAAAAGCAAATGTCACTTTAAAAACGCAACGTGATAGTACAGTTGTGGTTTTAAGCGAATCTAAAAAGTACAATGAAACACTTGTAGGTCAAAATGAGGAATTATCTAAGGTTGTTGAAAAAGCAGCTAAATTGACTGTTTTAAATACAAGAGGATCTGCTTTTAAAGTAAGAAGTTCAGGTAAAGAAATTTCTACTGATAAAGCGAGCAGAGCAGATATGCTTAAAATTAGTTTTACAATTGCTGAAAACCAAGTGGCGCAATCAGGTACTAAAGCGTATTACGTTCAAGTAATCGATAGTAAAAATAATGTTTTGGGTAATAAAAAATCAGAAAATTTTGGAGATAACTCTCTTACTTATAGTTTTATGACAAACGTGAATTACGAGAATAAAACAGTGAATGTAACAGAGAATTTACCGGGTAAAGATTTTGCTCCTGGAACGTATTTCGTAAACATTTTTGATAAAGGACAACTAGTATCAAAAACAAGTTTTTCTTTAAGATAAAAGCCAATTTTAAATCATAATAAAAAAGAGGAACTAATAGTTCCTCTTTTTTTATGCAATTATTTTTCCTGCGATAATGACAGTATCTATCAAATTACTACCAAAAGCGTACGGTAGTTGGTAGAAGGATGGAATTTTTTTAGTGAGGATCAGACTTGCTTTTTTACCAATGGTTATACTACCATGAGAATGTGATAATCCCATAGCATAGGCGCCGTTCAAGGTCGCAGCATTGATCGCTTCTTCGGGAGTCATTTTCATTTTGATGCAGGCAGTTGCAACAACAAAATTCATATTTCCGGATGGTGTTGAGCCAGGATTAAAATCAGAAGCTAGTGCTAGAGGCAATCCAGCATCAATTATTTCACGTGCTGGAGTATAGGGTATGCCTAGAAAATAAGAGCAAGAAGGTAAGGCAACTGGCATAGTTATACCGTTCTTTAAGATTTCTATATCTTCCTTTCGCATTATTTCAAGATGATCTACTGATAAAGCGTTGTTTTTAACTGCTATTTGGACTCCGCCAATAGAATTGAATTGATTGACATGAATTTTTGGCTTTAAGCCATATGCTGCTCCAGCTTTAATAAGTTGTTCGGTCTCAGAAACACTAAAATAACCTGTTTCACAAAATACATCAACATAATCAGCGAGCTGGTTTTGATGAATTTGGGGTAAAATTTCGTTTATAATTAAGTCAATATAGCCTTGGTGATTCTCTTTATAAGCTGTGGGAAAAGCATGTGCGCCTAAAAAGGTAGCTTTTACGGAAATAGCATAATCATTCGCTAACTTTTTGATCACGTGAAGCATTTTTAGCTCCCCATCAAGACTTAGCCCATAACCTGACTTAATTTCGACTGCGCCAGTCCCTAATTGCATAACCTCTTCTAATCTTGTTTTGGATTGCTCGTAAATCTCGTCTTCGCTCGTGTGATTCAATGTTTGAGCAGAATTTAATATTCCGCCCCCACGCTCAGCAATTTCTTCATAGGTTAAGCCATTGATGCGATCTACAAATTCTTGCGATCGGTTTCCCGCATAGACAATGTGTGTGTGACTATCACACCAGGTTGGTAGTACGGTTTTCCCTAATGCATCGATTACTTCATCTGCGACTAGAGTTGGGACTTGACTCATGGGTCCAAAGTCAGCTATTAAATCATCTTTAATTAGTAAGAAGGCATTTTTTATAGTAGGCAATGTTGCCATATCGTGTCCAGAAACTTTTTCAATGGAAGCGTCACGGACTTGAAGTAATTCCTTGATATTTATGAGTAGGATTGTCATTATTCCAATACTATTATCTCAAACATTTTGTCCCAGTTTTTACCGGTAACAAAAATAGTTTTGGTTTTCGGGTTGTAGGCAATTCCGTTTAAAACGTCTTCAGAGGTAACTGATATTAGTTTACGTAGTCCTGACATATCTAGTATTCCTTCTACTGCTCCAGTTGAGGGATTGACTACGGCTATGGCATCTTTCTGCCAAACATTAGCATAAAACTTACCATTTATATATTCCAGCTCATTAATTGCTTTAATTTTGGTTTTACCAGAATAAACATTGATATAATCTACCATTTCTTGATTATCGGGATTGGTAGTCCAAATTTTCTCTGTTCCATCAGATTGGTAAATGTTTTTCCCGTCATTTGTCATTCCCCATCCTTCGATATCTTTGGTGTAAGCGAAGCTTTTTTCAAGCTTTAAAGTGTTTGCATTGTAAATAAAACCTGTTTTTTCTTCCCAAGTGAGCTGGTATAATTTATTGTTTAAGAAAGTGATTCCTTCTCCAAAATATTTGGCATCTAAATCAACTTGCTTGTATATTTTTCCGGTTTTGTAATCGTATTTTCTTAAATAGGAGGTTCCTTTTTGCCCTGTGCTTTCGTATAGGGTGTCTTTATAAAATTCTAAACCTTCAGTAAATGATTTGGTATCATGAGGATAGGTATTTATGATTTTATATTTTAGTAATTTGGGAGTGATATTAGAAACTAGTTCGATTCTAAATGTGGCTTCTGAGCTATCTTCATCAAAATAAACAAGTGCTTTCAGGTATTGATATCCTAATTTTTGCTTTTCTAAGGAGTAAGTTAATCGTTCTAGTCCCTTGCTGCTTCCTATTTTTTTATCATTTACGTAGTAGATAACACTATCAATAGCTTTCGCTTTTTCATTAGTAATGGCTAAATCCAGTTGGTCTTGCGGTTCGTATTGCGTCTTTACGATTGCATTATCGAAAGTAAATAAAGTATTTTCACCTTTTTTTGTGTCACCACAATTAGAAAGAGTTAAGGCTAATAAAATGATAGATAGTAAGTTATAATTTTTCATTGTTTTAATTTTGAATACCCCAATATACAATGTTATTTTTAGAGCACAAAGGGCTTGCAAAAATATAAAAAGATTGTATATTTGCACCGGCAAGTCCTACACGACCAGCTCCTGCAGACTCCCCCAGGATGGGAACATAGCAAGGGTACGTGGTTGAGCGGTGCGATGTAGGTCGCTTGCCATTTTTTTAATCTGATCACAAATGTGAATCAGATTTTTTTTTTTTACATTAAAAGCAAAGTTTATAAATTAAATACAAAAGTAGTCTTCCTTCGGGAGGATTTTTTTATTTTTGGTGCTCGGTAAATACCATAACTAATTATGAGTTCTAATAAGAAAGTAATATTGATCACTGGTGGGTCTTCGGGTATTGGAAAATCAATAGGGGAATTTCTGCATCATAAAGGATTTGTAGTGTACGGTACTAGTAGAAGACCGGAGCTCATTTTAGATTCTGTTTTCCCTTTAATTACTTTAGATGTTAGGGATACGGCTTCAATTGAAAAGGCCATTGCTAAGATAATTGAAATGGAAGGAAGCATCGATGTAGTGGTTAATAATGCCGGAGTAGGTATTACTGGACCTCTTGAAGAGATTCCTGTTCTTGAAATGAAAAATCATTTTGACACTAATTTTTTTGGACCTATTGAAGTAATACAATTGGTGCTACCGCAAATGCGTAAGCAACAATCAGGATTGATTATTAATATTACCTCGCTTGCGGGTTACATGGGATTGCCTTACCGCTCTTTGTACTCAGCCTCTAAAGGTGCCCTTGAATTAATAACCGAGTCGGTACGGATGGAAGTTAAAAACTTTGGAATCGATATCACTAGTGTCGCTCCTGGAGATTTTGCTACCAATATTGCTTCGGGACGCTATCATGCTCCTGTAACAAAGGATTCTCCTTACGCTAAAACGTATGGAGACTCACTGAGAACGATGGATGCACATGTTGATAACGGCAGTAACCCTAATGATATGGCTTTGGCAGTCTATAAAATTATAATGACCAAAAATCCAGATGTTCATTATAGAGTGGGTGTTTTTATGCAAAAAATTTCTATTGTATTGAAAAGAATCCTTCCTGATAAATTGTACGAAAAGATTTTAATAAAGCATTATAAGTTGTAATTTTACCGCTAGTTCGCGTGAGGGATTGAAGAGGAAATCCTTTTATTCGCGATAGCGAATAAAAGATTGAAACGGAAAGCCCGGCCTGAAAGGACACGCCCAAAAAACAAAAACACACAATTAAACAAAAATAATATTATGAAGTTTTTTATTGACACAGCTAATTTAGCTCAGATTAAGGAAGCGCAAGCGTTAGGAGTATTGGATGGGGTTACAACTAATCCATCGTTGATGGCTAAAGAAGGAATCACCGGAAAAAATAATATCTTGAAACACTATGTGGATATTTGCAACCTTGTTGAAGGAGACGTTAGTGCAGAGGTTAATGCACTCGACTATGATGGTATGATTAAAGAAGGTGAAGAATTGGCTGAATTGCATGAGCAAATTGTTGTAAAATTGCCAATGACTAAGGAAGGGGTTATGGCTGCGAAATATTTCTCTGACAGAGGAATTAAGACCAATGTTACCTTAGTGTTTTCAGCTGGTCAAGCTTTATTAGCTGCTAAAGCGGGTGCTACTTATGTTTCTCCTTTTATTGGCCGTTTAGACGATGTTTCGACTGATGGTTTAGCATTGATTGAAGAAATTAGAGATATTTATGATAATTATGGTTACGAAACTCAAATTCTTGCAGCATCAGTGCGTCATACCATGCATATTGTTAACTGTGCAAAAATTGGAGCGGATGTCATGACAGGACCATTATCTGCAATTTATGGATTGTTAAAACACCCATTAACTGATATTGGATTAGCGCAATTTGTTGCTGATTTTGAAAAGGGAAATAAATAATTATCTCTTTATAAAGCAAAAGGCCCATTTCAAATGAAATGGGCCTTTTTATTTTAATGTACTTTGTTTCTGACAAAGGGAGGAAGCAACTTGCTGGAAACTTCTCCAAAACCGATGCGGACTTGCGTGTTTTCACAAAAACCTTTCATGATTACCGTGTCGTTATCATTGATGAATTTTCGTTCCGAGCCATCATCAAGTTTAATTGGGTTTTTACCACCCCAAGTCAATTCTAACATTGAACCAAAACTTCCTGGAGTAGGACCTGAAATGGTTCCTGATCCCATCATATCACCTGAGTTTACACGACAGCCGTTAGAGGTGTGGTGTGTTAACTGTTGGCTCATGGTCCAATACATATGTTTGAAATTTGATTTACTTACTACTGTAGGACTAGCATTTTCGGGCTGAATCGCTACTTCAAGATGAATATCAAAGGAGTGTTTTCCTTTTTGTTGCAAATAAGGAAGCGGACTTGGATCTTGTTTTGGGCTTGACACTCTAAAAGGTTCTAAGGCATCCATGGTTACAATCCAAGGAGATATTGAAGAGGCGAAATTTTTAGCAAGGAATGGACCTAAAGGAACATACTCCCACTTTTGAATATCACGAGCGCTCCAGTCGTTTAATAATACCATTCCAAAAATATAATCCTCAGCTTCATTGATCGGGATGGTTTCTCCCATGATGTTAGCATCTGTAGTAATAAAGGCAGTTTCAAGTTCAAAATCAATTAAACGAGAAGATCCAAATACAGGACTTGATTCACCGTTTGGTAAGGTTTGCCCCATTGGGCGGTGTACTGGAATTCCTGAAGGTACAATTGTCGAACTACGACCGTGGTATCCTACGGGGATGTGTAACCAGTTTGGAAGTAAGGCATTCTCGGGATCGCGAAACATTTTACCTACATTGGTAGCGTGTTCTTTACTAGAATAAAAATCAGTATAATCACCTATTAATACAGGTAATTGCATCTCTACTTCTTCCATTTTAAAGATAACGATATCTCTATCCTTCGCATTATCTCTAAGCTTAGGATTATTTTCATCGAAGATTTCAGCGATTCTATTTCGAACTAATCGCCATGTTTTTTTTCCGTCAGAGATAAAATCATTCAAAGTATCTTGCATGAACATATCATCTGTAAGTTCGATACCTTCAAAATAGTTTAGTTGCTGCAAAGCACCTAAATCGATTGCAGAATCACCAATTCTTGTTCCTACAGTAACTACATTTTCTTTGGTTAGGAAAACTCCAAAGGGAATGTTTTGAATGGGGAAGTCACTTTTTGGAGCAACTTCTAACCATGATTTTCGTTTTGTATCGTTGGCTGATATAGGCATATAGTGTTAATTGTTTTGTTGAAAATTATAAGTCAAATATATCATAATCTAACAGTTTCACAAACGTTTTTTTGTATTTTTGCTTCAAATTAACTAAAATCAACGAAATGCAACGCGACGAACAAATTTTTGATCTTATTCTAGACGAACAAGATAGACAAATAAACGGATTAGAACTTATTGCCTCTGAGAACTTTGTGAGTGATGAAGTAATGGAAGCAGCTGGATCAGTATTAACTAATAAGTATGCTGAAGGTTATCCAGGAAAAAGATATTATGGAGGTTGTGAAGTAGTCGATATAGTTGAGCAAATTGCTATCGATAGAGCCAAAGAATTATTTGGTGCTACCTATGCTAATGTTCAGCCGCACTCTGGCTCACAAGCTAATGCTTCTGTTTTTCATGCTTGTTTGAAACCAGGAGATAAAATTTTAGGATTTGATTTATCGCATGGTGGTCACCTAACACATGGTTCACCTGTTAATTTTTCAGGTCGTTTGTACGATCCAGTCTTTTACGGTGTAGAAAAAGAAACTGGGCTTTTAAATTATGACAAAATCCAAGAAATAGCTACTAAGGAACAACCAAAAATGATTATCGCTGGAGCGTCAGCTTATTCTCGTGATATGGATTTTGAGCGTTTTAGAGCAATCGCTGACAGTGTTGGCGCTTTGTTACTTGCTGATATTTCGCATCCTTCAGGGTTAATTGCTAAAGGGTTATTGAACGATCCAATTCCGCATTGCCATATTGTTACCACTACCACACACAAAACTTTGCGTGGACCAAGAGGTGGTTTGATTTTAATGGGGAAAGATTTTGAAAATCCTATGGGATTAACAAATCCCAAAGGTGAAATCCGTATGATGTCAGCTTTATTGGACTTAGCGGTTTTTCCTGGAAATCAAGGAGGACCATTAATGCACATCATTGCAGCTAAGGCAGTAGCTTTTGGTGAGGCATTACAGGATGAATTCTTTACTTATGCAATGAAAGTGCAAAAAAATGCGAAGGCAATGGCTGCAGCATTTGTAAGTAGAGGTTACGATTTAATATCAGGTGGTACTGATAACCACATGATGTTAATCGATTTAAGAAACAAGGGAATCTCAGGAAAAGAGGCTGAAAATGCCTTAGTAAAAGCGGAGATTACGGTTAATAAAAATATGGTTCCATTTGATGACAAATCACCATTTGTAACATCAGGGATTCGTGTAGGGACGGCTGCGATTACAACTCGTGGACTAGTGGAAGAGGACATGGAAACTATCGTGGAATTGATTGATAGAGTATTAGTTAATCCTACTGATGAAGCAGTTATTGAATCTGTTGCAGATGAAGTTAACGATATGATGAGCGAAAGAGCGATTTTCGTTTTCTAATAATAAACTTTTTGTTTAAAGTTTCAGGTTGAAAGTTTAAAGTTTCGCGGTTGTAAAATACAGCCCGAACTTTAAACTTTTTTCAGCTTAAATAAAACTTGAAACAAAATTTATAATGGGTGTATTACGATTACAACTACCTACCGATCCGAGATGGGTTAATATTGTGGAGAAAAACATTGAGGAGATCTTGACTGATCACGCTTGGTGCGAACAAAAGGCTGCTACAAATGCTATCACGATAATAACGAACAACTCGGAGCATCAAGACTTAGTGAAAGATTTATTGGCTTTGGCCAAAGAAGAAATTGACCATTTTGAACAAGTGCACAACATAATTATTAAGCGCGGACTGAAATTAGGACGTGAACGTAAGGATGATTATGTGAATGAATTGTATCTCTACATGAAAAAAAGTGCTACTGGAAGTAGGGTTTCGAGTCTTGTGGAACGATTATTGTTTTCGGCTATGGTCGAAGCGAGAAGTTGTGAACGATTTAAAGTTTTGTCAGAGAATATTCAAGATGAAGAACTAGCTGTTTTTTACAGAGAATTGATGGAAAGTGAAGCCGGACATTATACCACATTTATAACTTATGCTAGAAAATATGGCGTAGGGATTGATGTAGAGAAAAGATGGAGAGAATGGATTGATTTTGAAGCGTCAATTATTGAAAATTACGGAAAAAGTGATTCAATACACGGGTAAATGGGCTGCAGGACGATTATTTTTGAAATTTGTTTGAGTACTTAACATCAATATTATAGAGTGTTTAAACTTTGTTTAAGTATGCATAGTGGTCTAAGCTATTGTTTTTATTGTCCTGTTTGTAAAAATTAAGTTATATTTATACCCAAAAACACTAAACAATTGTAAATTTTTTAAATGAAACTCTATATAAAATATGACGGAATTGCGGCTTGTAGAGTGATTTTGCAAGAACAATTAGAAAGATTGAACATAAAGTACCAGATGCTAGAACTGGGCGAGTTAGAAATAAGTGACAGCGTATCCAAGGATGATTTTGCCGAGTTGCAAAGTTCCCTTAATAGATATTCTATTTTTATTGTAAATAACGAGAAGAGTCAATTAATTCAGAAGATAAAAGATACGATCGTAGAGATGATTTACGAGAATGATAAACTACCTTCAGTAACCATATCGCAATATTTATCTGATAAATTGAATTTTAGTTATGGTTACATCACTAATATTTTTAGCGAACATACATATACATCAATTGAGAACTTTATTATTATTCAAAAGATAGAAAGAGCTAAGAAATTAATTATCGAGGAACAGCTAACATTAACTGAGGTTTCTTATAAATTAAATTACAGTAGTGTAGCTTATTTATCAAGCCAATTTAAAAAAGTAACTGGTTTAACACCCTCCGCTTTTAAAAGAATTGTGGACAAAAGAAGAGGATTATCCAATTAGGAATTTCTAATTGTACACCAAAAATATAAAATTAAAATAATTATAAAATACCCTATATGATTTCAAATAAGGACTTAATGCACATTTTGATTGCTGATGACGACGAAGATGACCGCACTTTTTTTAGTGAGGCAATGGCAGAACTAAAAATGAATAATAAGTTAACCTTATTTAATGATGGTCAAGACTTAATGGACTATTTATCTGATCCTGATATTGTAGTGCCTCATATTTTGTTTTTAGATTTAAATATGCCCTACATGTCCGGTTTTGAATGCCTTAAGTTGATTCGAGCAAATAGCAGGTTTAAAGATGTATCTGTTGCTATTTACTCAACCTCGTCTTCAGAAAAAGATATAGAAGAAACTTTTATTGAAGGAGCTAATATTTATATCAAAAAACCAAATGATTTTACCAAATTGAAAAAAGTGATCAAAGAGGTTTTAAATATAAACTGGCAATTTCACTCTTCAGGCTTAAATAAGGAAACATTTTTCTTTAGTATCTAGATAAAAAGAGGAGCATGAAATTACTTAAACTATATAAAAATACTCAAATATTTAAGATTGCTTTAGGTATAGCTATTTTAGTAGTTGGCTATATTGCTTCTGTTTTTTATACTCAAATGAAAGCGTTAGATGCTTCGGTAAGTCTAATCGCTACTTCGACAGAAACGCAGTTAGAACTTGAGAAAGTGCTTTCTGTTATTAGTATGTACGAAAACAATTTGAGAGGATACATAATTACTAAGGACAATGCTTATCTTGATAATAGGTTCTTAGACAAAGGTGAAATCCAGCAAAACATAAAAAGAATTAATAAATTAGTTGCTGATAACCCAGCGCGACAAAGAGATCTTAAGGAGCTCAATCGTTTATTAGATCGCCGATTTGAATTGTTCAGGGAGACTTTATTACTTTCTAAAAGCAAGAATTTTGACCAAGAAAAATTTGATGCTAAGCTGCGGGAAAGTAATAGTTTTACGGATTTGATGAAAAAATTTGTCCATAAAACAATCAACAACGAAGGAGATAAAATCAAGTTCCATAATGTTAAGCATCAATTTGAATTAGAAGACTCCATTATTAGTGCTTTTTTATTAGTAATTCTTTCGTTACTAATATTGTTGCTTTCTTTCAATAAAATGAATGTCGATATCGTTGAACTTAAAAAGGCCAATGACGAATTAAAATTTTTAAATCTTTCCTTTAATAATGCCGAAAAAATAGCTGGTTTTGGTCATTGGAAGGTAAATGGTGATACGGGTATCTATACTTTTTCAGATAATTTTTATAGATTATTGGGAGAAGAACCAGGAGCGTTCGAACCCAAATTGAGTAGTATAATTAAATTTATACACCCGGATGATCTTGATTATGTCATCGAGCGACACAATGGCTCATTTTTAACTGAAGAAACAACGAATATCATGTTCCGTTTTATTTTAGCAGACGGACAAACAAAGTATATTAAATCAGTAGGAAGTTTTACTAAAAATAGTAGTGACCAGTTAGTTAAAACAGGCGTGTTGTATGACATGACCGAAAGTTATAAGAAAACGTTAGAATTAGAAGAAAGTAATATCGAGTTAAAGAGTATTAACGCTGAACTCGAATCATTTAATAATATCGTTAGCCACGATTTACAGGAGCCTTTGCATAAAATTCAAATGTTTATCTCGCGAATTGAAGGAAGCGAAATAGATGCTGTTTCGGATGTTAAAAAAACTTATTTTGCTAAAATTCGACTATCAGCAAACAAAATGCAAACGCTCTTGATTGATCTCGTTAACTACTCTAGAACGATCAAAGGTGATAAAGTATATGTAGATATTGATTTACGAGAAACCATTCATAGAGCAATTGACGAACTTTCATCTGATATAGAAGATAAAAACGCTAGAATCGAGTTGGGTACATTACCTAAAATGAAAGCGATTTCGTTTCAGTTGGATCAATTATTTATTAATTTAATTTCAAATTCCCTAAAATACAGTAAGGATGATGTTGCTCCATTAATAAACATTTATACTAAAGATATCTTTGAGAACGTTTATTGTGGTGATAAATTAATATTAGATGAAGAATACCATAAAATTGTCCTGAAAGATAATGGAATAGGGTTTAAACAAGAATATGCTGATAAAATTTTTATTTTATTTCAGCGTTTAGAGAAAGATCCTAAATATTCGGGTACTGGTCTAGGATTAGCAATTTGTAAAAGAATCGTAGATAATCATGGCGGCTATATTAAAGTGGAGTCAGAGCCTAATGTTGGAACGGAATTCACCATTTTTATCCCTAAAAAATCGGTTCAATTTTAATTGTTTGAGTTTTTTTACTTCAAAGTAATTCCTTGTTGAAATTTGTGAAGGAGTCATAAAAACGATTTATTAGTTGGATTATATGAACATAATAGAAGCTGGTTTAGAAGATATTTCAACCATAAAAGATTTGGCTTACAAAATTTGGCCTGTGACCTATGGCGCAATTCTGTCTGATAAGCAACTAGTTTATATGTTAGAATCTTTTTATTCAGAAGC
>NZ_JAQWTM010000129.1 GCF_029242675.1 Flavobacterium sp. | reverse complement strand
GCACTCAAAAAGTTCGGCAACACGATTATTCCTGCTGAAAGCGGTGAGCTAGCTAGTGGATTATCTGGTCAAGGTCGTATGGCAGAGCCAGAGCATATAATCGCTTTCCTGGAAGCCGATTTAGAAAGTAAACTGCCCTTAAAAGGAAAAAAAATACTAATTACTGCTGGTCCTACATACGAAGCGATAGATCCTGTACGTTTTATAGGAAATCATTCTTCGGGTAAAATGGGATTTGATATAGCAAAAAGTGCTGCTAACCTTGGCGCTACCGTTTTTTTAGTATCAGGTCCAACACATTGCAAAGCAGTGCACTCCTCGATTAAAGTAATTCCGGTGGTTTCAGCACAAGAAATGTATGATGCTTGTCATCAGTATTTTGAAGGTGTAGATGTTGCGATCGCAGCAGCAGCCGTTGCTGATTATAAACCTAAAATAGTGGCGCAACAAAAGATAAAAAAAGCAGCTGCTAATTTTACAATTGAACTGGATAAAACCAAAGATATTCTGCTTTCATTAGGAAAACTTAAAAAACAACAGTTTTTAATAGGGTTTGCCTTGGAGACTGAAAATGAAATTGACAATGCAAAGGCTAAAATCCAGAAAAAAAACTTAGATTTGATTGTTTTAAATTCGTTGCAGGATGAAGGTGCTGGATTTAAAACAGCAACCAACAAAGTTACTTTTATCGATAAAAATTTTAAAGTAGAACCCATGGTTCTTAAGTCGAAAGAAGCTGTAGCCGATGATATTATTAATAAAGTAATAGCCCATTTTAATGCGTAAGATCTGTATTGTTTTAGTTTTTTTGATTTTTGGGTTGGCACAATCACAACAGCTCAACTGCACCGTTTCGGTTAACGCAGAACGTTTACCCAATTCGAACCAACAAGTCTATCGAACTTTAGAGAATTCATTGAATGAATTTGTAAATAAAACAGATTGGACAGGGCAGGCTTTAAAGCAAAATGAAAAGATTAATTGCTCTATGTTTATTACTATATTGTCTAACAATGCAGACCAATTTACCGCAAGTATTCAAGTGCAATCGGCAAGACCTATTTTTAATTCTTCCTATTCTTCTCCGGTTTTAAATTTTAATGACAAGGACTTTTCCTTTAGTTATACTGAATTTGAAAACTTGATTTTTAGTCCAACGGCTTTTGAATCTAATTTAGTTTCAGTTTTATCATTTTATAGTTATTTGATTTTGGCTTTAGATGCCGATACATTTGAATTAGAAGCTGGAAGGAATAATTTTGAAATAGCGCAAAATATCGCCAATGTGGCGCAACAAAGTGGATCAAAGGGCTGGAGTCAAAACGATGGTAATCAAAACAGGTATTTTTTAATTAATGATATGTTGTCACCAACTTATTCAGCAATTCGTAAAACAATGTTTGAATACCATTCCGGTATGGATCTGATGACTAAGGATGTGAAAGCGTCTAAGGAAACCATTAAAACGGCAATTCTTGGCCTTGCTAAATTAAATGCTACGAAACCCAATGCTTTTTTGACTAGAACTTTTTTTGATGCCAAATCAGATGAAATAGTTTCTGTTTTTTCAGGTGGACCTAGTGTCACAATAGCTGATTTAGTTAATACTTTAAATACCATATCTCCTTTGAATTCGAGTAAATGGACAAATATTAAGTATTAAAACTTGATCTTCTTTTTTATACCAAATTAATTTTACTATTTAAACACTAATTAATGATAACTGCACTATCAATTAAAAACTATGCCTTGATTGAGAAATTAGCTATCGATTTCTCCCAAGGATTTTCTATTATTACAGGAGAAACTGGTGCCGGTAAATCGATAATTCTTGGAGCACTAGGTCTGGTTTTAGGAAAAAGAGCTGATTTATCTTCTTTGAAAAACAAAGAGGAAAAATGTATTATCGAAGCCCATTTTGATATTTCTAAATACAACTTGGCGCCATTTTTTGAAACTAATGATTTAGATTACGAAGAAGATACAATTATTAGAAGAGAAATTTTGCCTTCAGGTAAATCTCGTGCTTTTATTAATGATAGCCCAGTCAACCTTCAAGAGTTACAAGATTTAGGGACGTTTTTATTAGATATTCATTCGCAGCAGCAAACTAGAGAGTTGTCAGATGAAAGTGTTCAGTTTGATATTTTAGATGCTATTGTAAGTAATCATAGTCACATAGCAGCATTTCAAATGTTATTGCAATCCTATAAAGTAGATAAAAACAAACTCAATAATTTAATCAAGAAGCAATCCGAAGGTGCTAAAGAGCAAGAATACAATACTTTTTTACTTACTGAATTAAACGATGCAAAGCTCAAGGCAGGCGAACAGGAAGAGCTTGAAAGCGAGTTTGAGCAATTGAATAATGTTGAAATTATCAAAGAGGCCATTGATAAAGCGCTTGCAATCACTAATGATGAGCAAGTAGGAGTGGTGCAAAACTTAAAAGAGATCAAAACGACCATCCAAAAAATTGCTCCTTTTTCAACGGATTATCAAAACCTGTTGGAACGTGTAGTTAGTGTAACTATTGAGCTAGATGATATTTCGCAAGAATTCAATCGCTCTGCTGAAAAGCTCGTGAATGATCCTGAGCGATTGGCCTTAGCAAATCAAAAATTACAATTGATTTATACCTTGCAAAAAAAGCATCAAGTTGCAACTGTAGAAGAGTTACTGGAAGTGCAGGTTCGTTTATCTAATTCGGTTTCAGAATTAGGTACTATCGCGGTGGATATAGAATTATTGACAGTTGCTATCCAAGAAAAAATGACTGCTTTAGATGCATTGGCTCAAACAATACATGATAATAGAGCAATTGCAGTACCTTTATTATCCAATCAGCTGATTGCTATTTTAGATACTTTAGGAATGCCCAATGTTCGTTTTGATATTCAAGTTCGCTCGACTGCTACCTATTTTAATAATGGTAAAGACGAGCTCCAATTTTTGTTTTCGGCTAATAAGGGAACCGATTTTGGTTTGCTGAAAAAAGTAGCCTCTGGCGGGGAAATGTCACGTATTATGCTTGCTGTCAAAGCAATTTTGGCTAAGTATTCTAAGTTGCCTACTTTAATCTTTGATGAAATAGATACGGGAGTGTCTGGAGAAATTGCAATTAAAATGGGAGAAATAATGAAAGAGATGAGTAGTACCATGCAAATTTTTGCAATTACCCATTTGCCACAAATTGCTGCAAAGGGGAATGTTCATTTTAAAGTTTCCAAATCTACCGTGGGTGACGACACGCAATCAGAGTTAAAAATATTATCAGCAGAAGAAAGGATTGTAGAAATTGCACAGATGCTGTCTGGAACAGTCATTTCTGATTCTGCTCTAAATCACGCCAAAGCCTTGCTGAACTAGAATTTTGGGTTATATTTGTGAATACAATGCATAAAACATACAAGTGGACAAGCCAAAAATAAAATAATTGAATAAATAGTATAGAAATGATCATAGAACCAAGAATGAGAGGATTTATTTGTTTGACATCACACCCTGATGGATGCGAGCAAAATGTAAAAAATCAAATTAAATACGTACAATCAAAAGGAGCTATTGCAGGTGGTAAAAAAGTTCTTGTTATCGGAGCTTCTACAGGTTTTGGTTTAGCTTCAAGAATATCAAGTGCTTTCGGATCTGATGCAGCTACAATTGGTGTTTTTTTCGAAAAACCACCAACTGAAGGAAGAACAGCTTCTCCAGGATGGTACAATTCAGCAGCTTTTGAAGAAG
This sequence comes from Flavobacterium sp., assembly GCF_029242675.1. Taxonomy (GTDB): domain Bacteria; phylum Bacteroidota; class Bacteroidia; order Flavobacteriales; family Flavobacteriaceae; genus Flavobacterium. Next base: position 6,754 of record NZ_JAQWTM010000129.1, on the reverse strand, counting down.
AAGCACATAAAGCAGGTTTGTATGCTAAGAGTGTTAATGGTGACGCCTTTTCTGACGAAGTTAAAAAGCAAACTTTAGATATTATCAAGGCTGATTTAGGTCAAGTAGATTTAATTATATACAGTTTGGCATCTCCAGTACGTTTGGATCCTAAAACAGGAGTTTTACACCGTTCGGTTTTGAAACCTATTGGTGATACGTTTACAAATAAAACAGTTGATTTCCATAGCGGAAAGGTATCAGAGATTTCGATTGAGCCTTGTAGTGGTGATGATATTGAGAACACCGTTAAAGTGATGGGTGGCGAAGATTGGGAAATGTGGATCGATGCTTTAAAAGCAGAAAACTTATTAGCTCCTGGAGCAACAACGGTTGCTTATTCTTATATTGGACCATCGTTAACAGAGGCAGTTTATAGAAAAGGAACAATTGGTAGAGCAAAAGACCATCTTGAAGCTACTGCTTTTACCATTACAGATAGTTTGTCTTCTATTGGAGGAAAGGCTTATGTGTCGGTAAACAAAGCTTTGGTTACACAAGCTAGTTCTGCAATTCCTGTAATTCCATTGTATATCTCACTTTTGTATAAAATAATGAAGGAAGAAGGTATCCATGAAGGCTGCATTGAGCAAATTCAACGTTTATACCAACAAAGGTTGTATACAGGAGCTGCAGTTCCAGTAGACGACAAAGGTAGAATTCGTATTGATGACTGGGAAATGAGAGCGGATGTACAAGAAAAAGTAGCTAAATTATGGTTAGAAGCTACTACAGAAAACATTACGGATATTTCTGATTTAGAAGGATACCGCACTGATTTTCATAACTTATTTGGATTTGGTTTTGACGGAGTAGATTACAAAGCAGAAGCAAACGAAATGGTACAGGTACAAAGCATCGTTTAATGCGGTAAGTATTTATAAAAGCACGCTGATTTTAAAATGTTGTATAGCATTTCATAATCAGGGTGCTTTGTCTTTTATTCTTAATATTAAGTTTTACGTAATTACTTTTGTTTAATTAACACCTTTTTGATAGCCATGTTTTTTTCTTTAATCATTCCTGTTTACAACCGTCCTGAGGAGCTAGCTGAGTTATTAGAAAGTCTTTCAAAATCCAACTATTCTAAAAATTTTGAAGTGGTAATCGTCGAAGACGGCTCTAGTTTAAAATGTGATACCGTCGTTGCACAATATGAATCAAAATTAACTATTTCCTATTTTTATAAAGCAAATTCGGGTCCTGGAGATTCTAGAAACTTCGGAATGAAACATGCTAAGGGAGATTATTTTATAATTTTCGATTCGGATTGTATTATACCACCTAATTATTTAGTCGAAGTAGAGCAATCCTTAAATAGTCAGTATGTGGACTGTTTTGGTGGTCCCGATAAGGCACTAGATAGCTTTTCAGATATTCAAAAAGCCATTAATTTTGCGATGACTTCTTTCCTTACCACCGGCGGAATTCGTGGCGGTTCTGAAAAAATTGATAAGTTTCAGCCGAGGAGTTTTAATATGGGGATTTCTCGTGCCGCTTTTGAAACTTCAAAAGGGTTTGGGAATATACATCCGGGGGAAGACCCCGACCTTTCTATACGACTTTGGAATTTAGGTTTTGAAACCAAACTCATTCCTTCTGCGTATGTATATCATAAGAGGAGAATTGATTGGGACAAGTTTGCAGTCCAGGTTAATAAATTTGGAAAAGCAAGACCGATACTGAATAGTTGGTATCCACAGCATAACAAACTAACGTTTTTCTTTCCTTCTTTATTTATTTTGGGTTTTGGTTTAGCTGTCTTACTCTTGGTGTTTACACTGGACTATTTATTAAAAATGTATTTTATATATTTTTTGGTCTTGTTTTTAGTGTCGTCATTTCAAAATAAAAGTATAAAAATTGGGTATCTGTCAATTATTGCGGTTTGGAAGCAGTTTTTTGGTTACGGAACCGGATTTATAGAGTCTTATTTGAAAGTGATTGTTTTTAAACAAAAGCCTGAAGAAGCGTTTCCTGAATTATTTTTTAAGAGATAAATGGCAAAGCTGATAGGATTAACAGGAGGTATTGGTAGCGGTAAAACAACCATCGCTAAGTTCTTTGCAGAAAAAGGGATTTCGATTTACATTGCTGACCACGAAGCGAAGCAGTTGATGGAAAGTAAAACAGTGCAGGAAAAGGTAAAATCCGTTTTTGGTCAAGAGGTTTTTACTAACGGTCGATTAGATAGACCTAAGCTAGCTGCTATCGTATTTAACGATCCAGAAAAACTAAAGAAACTAAATGAAATTGTTCACCCTGTTGTTCGAACTCATTTTAAAAATTGGGTGAATGAACATCAAAATGAAGAGTTGCTTATTTATGAATCAGCAATTTTATTTGAGAGTGGTCATTATAAAGATTTTGATTGTATTATTACAGTTACAGCTCCGCTCGAGTCAAGAATAGCAAGGGTTTTGAAGCGAGACGAAACGAATAGAGCAGAAATTGAAAGACGAATAAACGCGCAATGGACTGATTCCGAACGTATTGTTAAGAGTGATTTTGAAATCGAAAATATGGATTTAAAAGAGGCAAGGGATAAAGTAAGTGATATTCTTAAAATTTTGAAGATTAAACAAAAGGAATAGTAGATGTTAATGTTTGGTTAATAGATTATCATCCATACTGTTAAAATGTTAATTTTGAGGCGATGAACAAACTTTTTTTTAGATTACTGATTGTGTTGATGAGCTTATCGCTCATAGGGATTATACTTGTACAAGTTTATTGGTTCAATTCTTCATTCAAAAATAACGATGAACAGTTCAAGTTTCACGTTACCTCGGTGATTGATAACGTAGCTGAAAAATTACAAAAACAAGAGGCGTATAGTTTTTACGACAGGTACAATCATATCAAGGATAGTACTGGTAAGATTCCGAAGAAAGAAGATTTGATGGAATTTTATTATGTTCAGAAAAACCCGAGAACCAATAAGACGATTGTGTACTCTTCCGGAATTGTAGCAGAAGATTATAACATATCACCAACGCTCTTTGATAGAAAGTTTAGTAGCGAGAGATTTAAAAACTTTAGTGCTAAACGTACAACAGAAGTATATAACAATAATGGTATTGATAAATCGTCATTACAACAAACAGTTATTCCTGATGTAAAAATTGAAAAGTCGGGGAATTTAGACATTTTAGATAATGCACAATTTGAGATTTTTTTCAAAGATATTGCTTCGGCAATGCCTTTGCAAGAGCGAGTATCTAATCAGACGTTGCAAAAACTAATTAAAAAAGACTTAGAAGAGCACGGTGTAAAAACGAAATTTGAATTTGCTATTTATAACAACGGAATCGCAACCAAAATAAAGTCAAACGAATTTAAGTACGACAAAGAAGCGACGTATTCTATTCCTGTTTTCACAGATAATGAAGGAAACGAGAAATATAAGTTGCTAGTTACCTTTCCGCAGAAGAAGAAGTTTTTACTATCAGAGTTGGTAAGTATAACTGTTTTGTCAATTGTTTTTACGTTGATTATTATTATTACCTATTCTAGCGCTTTAAATCAGCTAATTCGTCAACGACAAATTTCTGAAATTAAAACCGATTTCATCAATAATATGACGCACGAGTTCAAAACGCCAATTGCTACTATTAATTTAGCATTAGACGCCATTAAAAACCCGAAAATCATTGAAGATAAAGATAAGGTCTTTAAATATTTGCAGATGATTCGCGACGAAAACAAGCGAATGCATGCCCAAGTTGAAAATGTGTTGCGAATTTCTAAGCTGGAAAAGAAAGAGCTAGATATCGAAAAAGAATCTAGTAATGTCGAAGAGGTTATTGAAGATGCTATTGAGCACGTTAACTTAATTTTAGAAGACAGACAAGGAAAAATTACTACCAATTTTGATGCTTTGCGAAAAACGGTTTTAATTAATGAAGTTCATTTTACCAATGTGTTGGTTAATATTTTAGAAAACGCGATTAAGTACTCTCCTGATTTACCAGAGATTGATATTTATACCGAAAATATTAAGGACATGATCCTTATCAAAGTTAAAGACAAAGGATTAGGAATGAGTAAGATTGCTCAAAAGAGAGTTTTTGAGAAATTTTATAGAGAACATACAGGAGATTTACACAATGTAAAAGGACATGGTTTAGGTTTAGCGTATGTGAAAAGAATTGTAGAAGACCACAATGGTCAAGTTTATGTAGAAAGCGAAAAAGGGAAAGGAAGTACCTTCATAATAAAAATGCCACTAATAAATTAGTATATGGAAAATATAAATAAAAAAATTCTTTTAGTTGAGGATGATCTTAATTTTGGAGCAGTTCTAAAAGATTATTTAATGCTAAACGACTTTGAAGTAGTTTTAGCTAAGAATGGAATGGAAGGTTTTGAGAAATTTAAGAAAGACACTTATGATTTGTGCATTCTTGACGTAATGATGCCTTACAAAGATGGATACACTTTAGCTAAAGAAATTAGAGAGAAAAATAGCGAAGTGCCTATTATCTTTTTAACGGCTAAATCAATGAAAGAGGATGTTTTAAAAGGATACAAAGCTGGTGCTGATGATTATTTAAACAAGCCTTTTGACTCTGAAGTTTTATTAATGAAAATCAAAGCGATTATTCAAAGAAAATCTTCAGATATTAAAGCAGAACAAATTCAATTTGAATTTAATTTAGGTAAATTTCATTTGAACTCTAAATTAAGATTCTTGAGTTTTAATGGTGAAGAACCAATCAAACTATCTCCTAAAGAGAATGAATTGTTGAAAATGCTTATTCTTCATGAAAATGATTTAATGCCGAGAGAATTGGCTTTAACTAAAATTTGGAGAGATGATAATTACTTTACATCAAGAAGTATGGATGTTTACATCGCTAAATTAAGAAAGTATCTTAAACTAGATGAAGATGTGGAAATTCTTAATATTCACGGTGAAGGTTTTAGACTTGTCGTAAAAAACAGATCCTAATTAGACATAAAAAAACAGCTTTAGAAAATTCTAAAGCTGTTTTTTTATCTAGCTATTCCTTACCAGTTTAGTTGTAAAGCGAAACAGGTTTTATCCTCTTTAGTGATACTAAAAATGGTAGAGTCAGTAGACTCATTTTCGTGAATAATAACTCGGTCTTGAATGGATAGTTCTTTTAAGAAATTCATTTCAAAACTTTTTATTTTTTGCTCCAGCAAAAGATTTGAATCTACAAGATCCAGGCACCATTCTAAATATTTGACATTATTTACATGATTTACAATATCTAAATCAGAAAGATTGACTTGACGTTCAAATAATAATTCTTTTTCAGTACTACAGTTTATCTTAGAGAAACCTTCGTTAGTTGCTCTTAATTCAGGATAGAGTTCAAAATGGTCGTAAGGAAGTCCAAGTGCTTCAGGACGTCTTTTTTGGGTATTAAAAACAGCCCAAAAGGTTTCGCAACCAATTGTTTTTTTGCCGTTTACATACATTTCTAATGCCCTTACAGATCTCGAATTTTCGAGTGTGTTGATCCAAGTTTTAACGGTTACGATATCACGCCATTTTGGTAGGGCTTGCACTTCGACACGCATTCTACTCAAAACCCAAGCTTGGTCGAATTCCTGCATATCCGAAAAACTAATGCCTCCTACATCAGAATGTGCTGCAGCAGTTAATTGTAAAATATTACATAAATCAGTGTATTTAAGATAGCCACTAGGCAAACATTGGGTAAAATTTATTTCCCAATCCTTACTGAAAATAGAGCTAAAATTTGGACTTATTGTCATTGAATTATTTTTAAAGTATTAGAGTGATACTAACTGTCAAGTTAATTATTTTATTGTGTTTTGCTCGTGATGTAAGCAATGATGGTAGGAATTGGAGTTTGAAAATCAAACCACTTCGTATTTTCATCCCGCTTGAACCAAGTAAGTTGGCGTTTGGCGAAGCGACGGGTGTTTTTCTTGATTTCTTCAATAGCGAATTCTAAAGTTATCTCTCGATCAAAGTAACTGAAGAGTTCTCTATAACCTACCGTTTGTAGTGCATTTAGTTTACGTTGCGGATATAATTTTTTTGCTTCTTGCAGCAAACCTTCATTCATCATGAGGTCTACCCGTTGGTTGATACGCTCGTACATCAGTTTTCGATCAGCTTCTAAACTAATGAGTATTGGCGTAAAATTGCGCTCATTAGTCTTTTGATTTAGAAAACTAGAGTAGGGTTGTCCTGATCCGATGCAAACTTCGACAAATCGCATCATGCGCTGCGGGTTCATTAGCGTTTGCGGATTTTCAAGAGTTATCTTTTCGAAATAAACGGGATCAAGATTTTGCAATTGTTGTTGCAAATAATTGATACCTAGTTTTTCATATTGTGCTGTTACCGTTTCTCTAATTGCAGCAGGTATTTCAGGAAATGTATCGAAACCTTTTAAGACTGCATTGACGTATAAGCCTGATCCGCCTACTAGGATCACGTAGTCATTGGTTTGAAATAATTTTTCAATTGTTGCGACAGCTTCTTTTTCATAATCGCCTACGGTGTACTGCTCTTCTATCGACTTATTTTGGATAAAATGATGTTTTGCTGCATTTAACTCCGCTTGAGTAGGAACAGCTGTTCCTATTGTCATTTCTTTAAAAAATTGACGGCTGTCACACGATACAATTTCGCATTGGTAATGGTTAGCCAGCAGAATACTAAGAGAAGTTTTCCCGATAGCTGTAGGTCCGATAATAGTGATTAGGT
>NZ_JAQWTM010000117.1 GCF_029242675.1 Flavobacterium sp. | reverse complement strand
ACATATTTTTTCAGATTAGTTTCTGCTATTAATGAATTACAAGTAATGTTTGCTACGAAAATTTTTGTCATTTTATTTATTATTAAGGTTTATATTAAATTTTACCGCCTCAGTTTCGGTTCTGCCAAACTGAGGCATAACGTCTCCGCTGCTTTGAGATGGCTGGAAAATCGTAACCGCTAATTTTTCGGCTTAACGAAAAAATGATGCGAAACGGTAATTCCACTAAACTCCAGCTATCTCAAAACAGCTGTTGTGCCTTCGGTTTTTTATTTATAATACTTCGGTTTAGTTTCCGCACCGATTTCAAGCGAATTCAATTTTAAAATTATTTATTATGTCAAAATTCATTCAGATAAAAACCGATTCTGATTTAATTATTATTGGTGATTCCGATGTTCAATATAATTTCTGTAAGCTATTACAAAATCTGAGTTATCGGAGGAAAGTTCAATTTTGTTCAATTCGGATTGGTCTTTTAGTTTTATTTTCTCTTTTAGTGTATGGAATCCAGCAACTGCTTTAGGTGACAAACAATCAGCGAAAACATCAAAATGTTTGTCTAAATCAGTTTGATAATTTATAAAACCAATATTTACATTTTTTAAATTCCAACTTATGTTAAACGCAACAATATATCTTCCACTAATAAACATCCCAGAAGGCAATTCGGTTGTTTTTGGTGTTTCACTTAATATTTTTTCAAAGTTCAATTTATGGACAGCTAAAATATATTCAGCTTTTCTGATGTCTGTTGTAAATCCACCTAAATCAAATTCTTCTATTTTATCAACAAATAATATCATATTTTTTCGTTTTCGTTTCGGCTATACTAAACTGAGGCACAACGTGTCGCGGCTTGCAGAAGTGGCGAACTTCGTAACCGATTATTTTCGGCTAAGATAAAATATCTTGCGAAAGATAAACGTGAATTTACCACATATTTCGCCATTTTTGCAAACCGCTGTTGTGCGTTCGTTATTTTACTCGGTTAAACCAATTTTCAACTTCAGAAGTGAATTCTGTTTTTTCAGATAACAGCTTAGATAATTTATAATTTTCAGCTTCAGTGCATCCTCCACAGAAATATATTTCTACGTCGCTTCGCTTGTTCTCATCAATTTGGTTTAGCTCATCATTATTCAATTTTATGATTCCTTTTTCGAGAAGTTTGATACAAGCGAAAGTTGCTAAATACTTTTCTGCGGGTTTATTACTGATAATCTTTTTCTTAAGTTCTTCAAATTTTTTCTTTTCTATTATTTCTGTTATATTTTCAACTGGTTTAGATTTTCTCCCTGAATAATAACAAGCAAAACCAACCAAACTATTTTCGTCAATTTTTTTTGGCGGAGGCGGCAGTTTTATTAGTTCTTTTTCTAAATTCTCTTTTTCAAATTCACTATTATTTTTACAACTAAAGTTAATCAAAAGTAGAAGTAAAACGATAAAGATATTTCTCATAAGTTTCTGTTTTTAAGCGCTTCTACTATAATGACGCACAACGTTTTGCGGCTTTGCGAGGTTGCAAACTTCGGAACCGAGGTCTTTCTGCTAAGATAAAATTTCTTGCGAAAGATATACGTGAATTTAGCACATTTTTCGCAATCTCGCAAAACCGCTGTTACCTGCTGGCTTTTTTCAGTAGTCAGATTTAATATTTCCATTCATCATCCAATATTCGTAAACTTCTTTTGTTCTTTCTTTTAGCAATTCTCTACTTAAATCATTACATTTTTTACTCCAGTATAGACCTTCGTAAATTCCAACAACTAATAAATTATCGATTTCTTTATTGTTTTTAGCTCCTAAATAATTAAAGAAATTGAACGAATCTATAATCAGTTTATTTGGTTTTTTTAATTCAGTTATTTGTTCAGAAAGTATAAGACTCAAGTCTCCAAAAACCACATAAAGTAAATCATCAGACAAATGGTCGCTTAATATTTCAAAATCAGGAATATTCTCATATAATTCGGCTATCAATGGTAACGTAAAATTCGTTAGTTTATTTGTTTTAGCATCAATTCTGACTTCAGTTCCAAAGTTTGTATTATTTTCAAAAATTAAACTAGAAGTATCTGATTTACCAAATTCAATTCCTTCTACAAGACAATTTATGAATTCCGTTTTTATTAAATCGCAATTATTAAAATTTGTTGACTTAAGATTACAATCCGAAAATCTTGCGTTTCTAAAATTGGAATTTGAAAAATCTACTCCAAAATAACAGTTTTCAAAGATCGCTTCTTCAAAATTGCTTTCGGCATAAGTTTCTCCATTTCCAAAATCCACGTTTCGGTAGAATCTTTGTCCATTTTGATAATGTTCTAATATTTCTTTTTTTGTTGTCAATCTTTGTTTTTTAAGCTTGCAGGTAACGTCAGTCTGTGAAAAAACTTCCGTTTATTTCCTTCAAATATACTACATCTTTTTAAGATATAAGGCAGAAAAGTTGTATATTTAAAGATGCAACATATCATAGGAATAGCACGCAATCAAATGCGTTTTTCGAGTTT
>NZ_JAQWTM010000103.1 GCF_029242675.1 Flavobacterium sp. | reverse complement strand
ACAACAACTCGACAATTCCGAAAAAATAGGCTTTCAGCCCAATATAGGTCTTGGTTTTAAATACAAAGGCATTCAAATTGACTACGCCTTAACAGACCTTGGAAATCAAAGTACTGCTTTGTATTCCAATATTTTTTCATTAAAAATAGATTTATCTCTTTTTACCAACTGATAAAAAACAAACAATGATTGCATCCAATTTTCGATTCACAAAAGTGTTCTACTTCATAACACTATTTTTAGCAACATCCATTAGCTTTAGTCAAACTAGGTTGCTGTCTAAAACCAGTAAGGTTAGCGTATTAACCTGCGGAACCGGTAATGAATCCTACTCTCTTTTTGGGCATACGGCAATCCGAATTTCGGATCCCGATAATTTTATTGATGCCGTATTTAATTACGGAGCTTTTGATTTCAACACGCCGAATTTTGTTCCAAAATTTGCTAAGGGAGATTTAGAATATTTCGCAGTAGCGCATTCGTATGCTGATTTCATAAACGAATACACCTATGAAAAAAGATCGGTTTATGAGCAAGAATTAGTGATACCTCAAGATTTAAGGCAACAACTATTTGACAACTTAACCACTTCATTAGCATCAGGAGAAAGCCATTACACCTACAAATTTATAGATAAAAACTGTACCTCAATGGTGGTAGACATGATAAATAAAACGCTTGGAAGTGCGATAATTACTAAAAAAGTAGACACTGACAAAACCTATCGATCTATTTTATATCCTTATTTTGACAATCACTTTTATGAAAAGTTAGGTACAAGTATCATCTTTGGAACCAAAGTAGACGAAGTAGGAACACATATTTTTTTACCATTCGAACTACTGACTAACTTAAAAATAACTCGTTACAATAATCAATTGTTGGCCAAACAACCCATGACCTTATTACAGTACCAAGAACCGACTCCTTTTTCGTGGTGGAATAATGGGCACAGCTATCTATTGCTTTTGTTGGTTGTTGTTGCTTTGAACAAAAAAGCATTGAACCAATTTTATTTTATTATCATGGGTTTGTTGGGCGTGTTCTTTGTTTTTATGGGTTTTTATTCCAATCATTTAGAATTAGCCTACAACTACAACGCTCTACTGTTTAACCCTAGTTTACTTTTATTAGCAGTTTTTTATTTTACCAATAACACCAGATGGACCTATAAATTAGCTGTCTTTAACGTGCTATGTTTATTTGCTTATGTTTTACTTTTAATTAATAAAGCACACTTTTTAATTGTACTACCCCTAATTATAGCTAGTGCGGCACTACTAATTCGAGTAGCGTTAAAAAACAAAAAGCGAATCCCTATTATTATTTAGGATTCGCTTTGGTATTTTAGAAGAAAATTAACGTAGTAACTATTGCCCTCTATAAAATAAAACGGTGGTAATTGTTTTAAGGGCTATGTTTAAATCCAGATAAAAACTTCTGTGTTTTATATAATACAAGTCATATTGTAATTTTATTAAGCTGTCTTCGATCGTTTCTCCATAACTATAATTCACCTGAGCCCAACCGGTCAGTCCCGGTTTAATGATGTGCCTTGTTTCATAAAAAGGCATTCTATCTGCTATTTCTTTAACAAAATTAGGTCTTTCAGGACGTGGACCAATTAGTGCCATTTCTCCTTTTAAGATATTTATACATTGCGGGATTTCGTCTATTCTCGTCTTTCG
>NZ_JAQWTM010000097.1 GCF_029242675.1 Flavobacterium sp. | reverse complement strand
GAGCCCGTTGGTGTTGATATTATTAAGCCATCGGCCCAATATGAATTTAAGTATTCATCATTTAAAAAGGTATCTATTGTAATCATCGATGTAGTATCTTTTCTACTTACAGATACTTCATTCATTGCAAAATTGATGTCTTGCAGCGCTTCATTTGGAGGATCGCAGGTCAAACTCAATAACGTTCTCTTCGATACCGAGTATTTTTGGTCAATGACAATTTGTAAAAAGCTGTCAATGTTTTCCTTTTGGACAGTAGCTAAAAAACCAAGTCGCCCAGCATTTATTCCTAAAATTGGTATACCTGAATCCCTAACAAGAGTGGCTGCTCTTAATATGGTACCATCACCACCAATACTTACTAAAACATCAAAGCTACTATCGAGCTCCGTATGCGAAGAAAAGGTATTGTATTCTTTTTGAACAATTTTTTTTTCGTAAAGTAACTCCAGAAAATTGGCCTCTATCACTAAGTCTACCTTGTTTTTGTTAAAAAACACAAAGATGTCCTTAATAATAGGTTCTGTACTGTTTTGATAATATTGACCGTATATGGCTATTTTCATTGTGTTGTTTTTCAATCGTTACGATTTGTAATAAAAGCTTTTGCGTAAAGGATAAAATGTTTAGCCTTTTGGTATTCGTTACATATTAAGGTACTTGTCTAAATAATCGGATCGTTCTTTTAAATTAGCAATGTAATCATCTTCCTGATGCTCTGAGGTGATTTCGTAATTATACCTTCTAAAGGTTTGAATAATTTCGTTAATCGCACCTGTACTAATTTTAATGGTTACTTCAACCGTATTTATATCTGATTCTGAAATGAATAATCCCAAAAGTTTGCCATTATTGCTCTCTACAATTTGGGCAATTTGTCCCATGCTATAGTCTTGAATGTTTTTCTTGACTTTAATGATGCTACCTTGCTCTTTCAAAAAAGTAGTTTGGTGAAAAAAGGTCATAATGTCATCAATTTCATAATAACCTACATAACCGTTGTTTTCGTCTAGAACAGGGACAACATTAGCATGATTCTTGGCAAAAACTTCTAAAACATCCAACCATATAGCGTCTTGTCGAGTAAAAAATGGTTCTAAACTGTATTTGTAATCGGCTACTTTTTTATAATCTTCAAATGTTTCGATGTCTTCGGCAACAATGCTACCTATATATACACCTTCTTCCACAACTGGAAAATGCGAAAAGTTCAAATCATCAAAAAAATCCTTAACTGCCGTAATAGTCTCTTGGCAGTCAATGGCTTTGTAATCAGTTGTTATGTAGTTTTTGATTTCCATCTTCGTTAAATCCTCAATTTTTATGCAAAATAATCAAAAAAAGGCAAATCCGCCTACCTTTTACTTTGTATTTTTGTGCTATTAAAACAGTTCCAACTAATCAAAAATTGTTCCAATGACAAAGTTAAGTGTTAACATCAATAAAATAGCTACTTTACGTAACGCACGTGGCGGTAATGTGCCTGATTTGCTTAAAGTAGCCACCGATATTCAAAAATTTGGCGGACAAGGAATCACTATTCATCCTCGTCCTGATGAGCGTCATATTAGATACCAAGACGCACGCGACTTAAAAGCGGTTGTTTATACCGAGTTTAATATTGAAGGAAATCCGCAGCACAATTTTATCGATTTAGTACTGGAGTGTAAACCCGAGCAAGTAACACTTGTTCCTGATGCTATTGGTGCCATAACGTCATCTGCAGGTTGGGATACGGTTAATAATCAAGCTTATTTGACAGAGATGATTCAAGAGTTTCAACGCAACGGCATCCGAACTTCTATTTTTGTTGATCCGAGCTTAGATATGATTGAAGGTGCAAAAAAAACAGGAACTGATCGAATTGAGTTGTATACCGAAGCTTTTGCTCATCAATACGGTCTAGGGAATCAAAAAGGTATTGAACCTTACATCGCAGCAGCAGTTTTAGCCAATGATTTAGGACTTGGAATAAACGCTGGACACGATTTGAGTTTAGATAATATTCAGTTTTTTAAACAAAATATTCCGGGTCTTCTTGAGGTTTCCATTGGTCATGCTCTTATTGCTGAGTCTTTGTATCTAGGTTTAGAAAACGTTGTAAATATGTATTTGCAAAAATTAAAATAAAATAATTTGGGCGTGACCCGCCGAAAAAGCGGGTCGGGCTATGCACTACAATCTTTTAAGGGACTTCGCTATCGCTACTTCCCCTAAAAGGATTTCCGCTGCTATCCCTTACGCACTACTAAAATCACAAAAAATGTTATATTCAAAAATTGAAGGTTCTGGCAAACCACTTCTGATTCTGCATGGATTCTTGGGAATGTCAGATAACTGGAAAACAATTGGAGTTAAATTAGCCGAAGTTGGTTTCGAAGTTCACTTATTAGATCTCCGTAATCATGGGCGGAGTATGCAATCACTTGACTTTAGCTATGCCCTTTTGGCACAAGATGTTTATGACTATTGTGTAGGACATAATTTAACAAATGTTGATTTGATAGGGCATTCGATGGGAGGAAAAACGGCGATGCTGTTTGCAACTAAATATCCAGACCTTATCAGTAAACTAATCATAGCCGACATTGGTCCTAAGTTTTATCCACAACACCACCAAACCATTCTAGCAGGATTAAACGCAGTTAATTTTGCTGAAAAGCCAAGCCGATCTGATGTGGAAGCTGTTTTAGAAAGTTATATACCTGATTTTGGAACCCGTCAATTTTTAATGAAAAGTTTGTATTGGCAGGAGCCAGGACAATTGGCTTTTAGATTTAATTTGGCTTCATTTAATCAAAAATTAGATGAAATAGGAGTTGCGCTACCATTAGATTTAAGTTTCGAAAAGCCAACACTTTTTATCCGCGGTGCCAATTCCAATTATATATTAGATACAGATTTTGATACTATTAAAAAGCAATTCCCGTTAGCAGAGTTTGAAACAATTCCTAATGCAGGGCATTGGCTTCATGCCGAAAATCCTCAAATGTTCTATGATTTGACACTCGCTTTTTTAAAATAAAAACAGTTCTTAAAAAATAATTGTACTTTTAGTAAAATTTAAAAACAGAAAACTATGAAGTTATTAATCAGAATTCTCGTGACAGCAGCCTTGGTACTCTTAATCGCTAATTTTATGCCGGGTGTTCAAGTAGCGGGCTTTACAACTGCGTTAATTGTGGCGGTCGTTCTTGGATTGCTTAATATTTTTATCAAGCCTATTTTAGTGATGCTTACTTTGCCGGTTACGTTTATTACGTTAGGTTTATTTCTGCTAGTAATTAATGCAATTATTATCATACTGTGTGATGCTATCGTAGGTGGTTTTGGAGTTAGTTCTTTCTTAACTGCGTTGTTATTCAGTATCATATTGTCCTTATCGCAATCTGTATTGTATGCTATTTTAGGAGAGAGTAAATAAAAGATTATTTGTAGAATCACCTCTTTTGAACCTGATTTAACATATTTTTAAAATAAAATTGGTTCAATTATGGTAACTTTGTCTTTTTAAGTACACAAATGAAAAAAATCCACATTATAGTAGTAGTCTTACTTGGTATCTTTTTGATGCCAAGTCAAGCTGTTGCATGTGGTACTACTAAAACCGTTTCCTCTTGTGGGATGGAAATGACTTCGAATACTAAGAAAAAAGATTGTTGTTCTAAAGAATCTCATTCTAAATCGAAGAAAGAAAAAGGCTGTACAGGCAAATGCGGAATGGGTATTTGTAGTACTAACTCCTCTGTCAACACAGCGATTTACACTAATACCACCATTGATATTCAAGGAACTATTTTTAACTTTAGTACTAAGAAAGCAACAATAGATCATACATTATCTTTCCTTTCGGATGGATATTCTTCTATTTGGCTTATTCCTAAAATAGGCTAGTTATAAATTCTTGACAGCCATTCGTGCGTCAAATTCAAAGCATATTTGTTTTACAATCATTACTTTTTTCCGGATAATAACAGGATCTAATCGTTTTTTTTAACTATTAGCACTTCCTATTATACCCTCTTTTAATTTTAAAAAATAAATCATGAAAACATTAAAATCAGTATTGTTAGCAGTTCTAGTATTGCTATCAACAGTAAGTATTAACGCGCAAATAAAAAATAAAAAAACAGAAACAGTTACCGTTTTCGGAAACTGCGATATGTGTAAAGCCAATATAGAAAAGGCTGGAAATGTAAAGAAAATTGCCGAAGTGATTTGGGATAAAGATACCCGCATGGCAACATTGACTTATGATGCTACCAAAACAAACTCTGATGAAATCTTAAAACGAATTGCTCTGGTAGGATACGATAGCGAGAAGTTTCTTGCTCCAAAAGACACATACGAAGCATTGCATGCTTGTTGCCAGTACGACCGCGATGTAAAAGAAGAGGTAGTAATGGATCATAATGCGAGTCATGATCATGAGCCAACAACAATGGTAGAAACGCAAAAAGAAACAAACCAGTTTGAAGCAGTATATACCAACTATTTCTCACTTAAGGATGCTTTAGTAAAAAGCGATGCAACTACTGCAGCTGCAAAAGCTAATGAAATGCTTATTGCGCTAGAAGCGGTTCAAATGGATAAATTACCAATGGATGTGCATATGGTTTGGATGAAAGTAATGAAAGGTTTAGTAACTGATACCAAAGAGATAGCATCCAATACAGATGTTAAAAAACAGAGAGCTCCTTTTAAAACAGTTTCGACTACAGTTTATGAGTTGATGAAAGTGTCTAAAGCTGAAACAGCTACTTATTACCAATATTGTCCTATGGTAAAAGCCAATTGGTTAAGCAAAGAGGCAGCAGTAAAAAATCCATATTACGGTGCATCAATGTTAACTTGTGGTTCTACCGTTGAAACAATTAAATAATGTAGCACACTGCTAAAATCTTAGGTCATGCTTAAAATACATAATCTTTTTCTAGTACTTTGTCTATCGTTGTTTTGTTCAGTTACTTTTGGTCAACTGAAAATCGGAGACCAATTGCCTGAAATCACGCTTCAGAATAACAAAGACAAAGCAATAGGCCTTCAGTCATTTGACGGTAAAATTGTGCTTGTTGATTTTTGGGCCTCATGGTGCGCACCCTGTAGAGTAGCTAATAAAAAAATGGCTCCTTTTTACAAAAAGTACAAATCAGAACGATTTGAAGTCGTTGGGATATCCGTTGATACCGATAAACTGAAATGGAACAATGCCATAACCAAAGATAAGTTAGAATATGAGCAACTAGTAGATCCGTATGGATTTGATGCCAAGTCTGCCGTATTTTTTGGTGTGGAGCAATTACCAAATTCGTACTTATTTGACTTGGATGGAACATTGGTCTCTATCAATCCAACCGAGGAAGAAATTGTACAACTAATACATAAAAAATAATATGAAAAATATAAATTTAAAATCAATTCTAGTATCGGCTTTCGTTTTACTAGCAAGCCTATCCTCCCAAGCACAAATCTCAAAAGCAGAAATCATTGCTACCGGCTTGACCTGCTCAATGTGTTCTAATGCAATTAATAAGCAGCTGAAATCGATGGCCGAAGTTGAAAACGTTGCCGTTGACTTGAATACCAATACTTTTACCGTTAGTTTAAAAGAAAACAACACTTTAACTCCTAATGTTTTAAAAGAAAACATCGAGAAAACAGGTTTTTTTATTGGTTCCATGGTACTAACTATCGATTTAGGAACTACAAAAATCGAGGAAAGTAAAGCGGTTAAAAAGCAAAGTGGAACCTATGTTTTTGTTAACGGAGGCGATAAAACAATTGACGGTGCTATCAAAGTACAAGTCTTAAATGATGGTTTCGTGACCAAAAAAGAATTTAAAAAGTCAGCTAAATTACAAGCTAAATATGCTGATTTGGTAGCACAGGAAAACACCTATTTATTAAAATCAATCTAAATGAAATATTGTGTAGTTCTATTTTTGACCTTACTTTCTTTACAAGTTAATGCTCAAGAATTATTTGTAATGACTGAGCCCGCAAGTAATATGCCCGCGGGTTCAATAGGTGTTCGAAACACTAATATGATCACTTTTAAAAACGCAGGTGGCACCAATTACCACAATATGCCTGAGGTAATGTGGGGAGTCGATAAAAATTGGATGATTCATGCAACTGCTTTTCTGAACAACAGAGAAGGAGATATCATGTTCCAAGGAGGAAGCTTATATGCTAAATACCGTTTTTTTTCTAGTGACGATCTTCACAGTCATTTTAGACTAGCGGCTTATGGAAGAGTAAGTACTAATAATGGCCCAATTGATCAAGATGAAATTGAAACAATGGGAATGAATTCAGGATATGAAACAGGACTTGTGGCAACTAAATTAATTAATAAAACGGCGATAAGCAGCTCAATTAGTTACGAGCGAGCGCTAAATAACAATATGTACCAATTTCCTAGCTTGCAAAGTAATAGTGCTATGAATTATACGCTATCAATTGGTCAACTATTGCATCCTAAAAAATATACTAGCTTTAAGCAAACTAATATTAACGCAATGGTCGAATTTTTAGGACAACGTTTAAATGAAAATGGGAAATCTTATCTAGACGTTGTACCTTCGTTGCAGTTTATTATTAATAGTCAAGCAAGAATTGATTTAGCCTATCGACACCAAATTTATAGTGACATGAATCGTGTTGCCAGTAACAGTGTTTTAGTAAAGTTAGAATACACTTTTTTTAACTTGACCAATTAACAGAAATAAAAGTAATCATCATATAATAATTATCTAAAACTTAAAAAATGAAAAAAATAATTCTTTCAATGCTGTTAGTAAGTCTTACACTTACAAGTTGTAATCAAAAAGCAAAACAAGAAACTGACGAGGCTTCTGTTGAAACAAGTTCTGAAAAATATGCTTGCTCCATGCATCCGGAAATTACAGGAAAAAAAGGAGACGTTTGCACAGAATGCGGAATGGAGCTAGAAGCAGTGAAGGCAGAGGTTGAACAAGAAAAAGTTGAAGAAGTAGTTCCGGTTAGTGCCGAAGTAAAAGCTACACTTTCTACAGATGCTATAGTAGCAGATTATTTAGCGGTTAAAAATGCTTTGGCAAAAGATGATTCGGCGCAAGCAGTTAGTTTAGGAAAAAAATTGAGTAGTACAATTGCTGCTACTGATGCATCTAAAATTGATGTGAAATTAAAAGATAAATACACTGCTTTTGCTACTAATGCGAGTAAGCAATCTGCAACTATTACAGCTAGTACAGGAAAAATTGACGCGCAAAGAACCGCATTTGCAACATTAAGTAAAGAGGTAACGGATTTAATTGCCACTTTTGGAACGAATAAAAAATTATACCAAGACTACTGCCCAATGTACAATGAAGGAAAAAGTGGCTATTGGATAAGTGAAATGAAAGAAATTAAAAATCCATATTACGGTGCTGAAATGCTCGAATGTGGCGGAATGATCAAACAAATTCAATAAGATGTTCCTTTTTTTAAAAATATCAAAAAATCCTATCTTAATTGCAAGCTAGGATTTTTTTGTGATACCATTTCTTCATGAGGTTAGTTATTAAAAATATGGTCTGTGGTCGCTGTGAAATGGCGGTCAAAAACGAACTAGATAAATTGGGTGTTCCTTTTTTGGATATGCGATTGGGCGAGGTAACACTCGATCGTTCATTAGGGGAAAAGGAAAAAAGAGAACTTTCTGAAAACTTAAAAAACATTGGTTTTGAACTGCTAGATGATAAAACTAGTCAAACCATAGAGCGGATAAAAAACTTAATTGTGACCTTAGTACATCATGAAGAGGCAAGGCCAAAAGTGAATTTATCGACTTATTTAGCAGCCGATTTAAATCAAGATTACAGTGCATTAAGTAACCTGTTTTCTGAAAATGAAGGAGTAACCATTGAACGTTTTTTTATTGCACAAAAGATTGAAAGGGTGAAAGAATTATTACTGTACAACGAATTGACTCTGAGTGAAATCGCCTATCAAATGCATTATAGCACGGTTGGACATTTAAGCAATCAGTTCAAAAAAACAACTGGAATAACTCCTACTCAATTCAAACAATCCAATGAAGTGAAGCGCAAGCAAATAGATGAGGTATAAATCATGTAAAGGCTTTCCAAAATTGTGTAACACTTTAGCTGGTTTTTATTCCGAAATTTGTAATTGATGATTAAAACTGCAAACAAATGACACATAAATACCAAATTACGGGAATGAGTTGCAATGGTTGCCGAACCAAAGTCGAGAAAGCACTGAATGAAATAGATGGTGTCCAAGCTACTGTTTCTTTAGATCCGCCAATTGCAGCCATTACAATGCAAAAACCAATTCAAGTTGCGACTTTTCAGGAAGTACTCTTACTAGTTGGTAACTATTCTATAAAAGTCTTTAACCCGAATGACAAAATGTTACCCGTCGAGGAAGCACAAGAAGTAGCACCACCAACAAACGCTGCTGGAAAATACTACTGCCCCATGTTTTGCGAAGGCGATAAAGTGTATGAAAAAGCAGGAGACTGTCCTGTTTGTGGAATGGATTTAGTAAAAGCACCTGATTTGGTTACGATCAAAGCATCGTACACCTGCCCCATGCATCCGGAAATCATTCAAGATGAACCTGGCAATTGCCCAATTTGTGGGATGGACTTAGTACCGATGAAACCAACTGAATCCGAGGACAACAAAACCTACCTTGATTTAGTACGCAAAATGAAAATAGCAACTGTTTTTACCTTGCCTATTTTTATTATCGCCATGTCTGATATGATTCCTAATAATCCTTTGATGATGGTTATGGATCATTCACAATGGAATTGGGTACAGTTTGCTTTATCACTACCTGTCGTTTTTTATGCGGCTTGGATGTTTTTCGTCCGTGCTTGGAAATCAGTTATCAGTTGGAACTTAAATATGTTTACTTTAATAGGTATAGGAGCAGGAGTAGCCTTTTTATTTAGTGTTTTTGGATTGTTTTTCCCAGACGTTTTTCCAACAGAGTTTAAAACAGAGATGGGAACCGTTCATTTGTATTTTGAGGCAACTACCGTGATTTTGACTTTAGTTTTATTAGGTCAGCTACTAGAAGCCAAAGCGCATAGCAAAACCAGCGGTACGATCAAAGAGTTATTAAAATTAGCGCCTACTCAGGCCACTTTAGTTGTAGAGGGCAAAGACAAAGTAATTTCGATTCATGATATCAATAAAGGAGATTTGCTCCGCGTAAAACCAGGAGAAAAAGTCCCAGTTGATGGAAAAATAACTGATGGGCAGAGTACGATCGATGAATCAATGATTTCAGGTGAACCCATTCCTGTGGATAAAAAAGAGGATGATGCCGTAGTTGCCGGAACAATCAATGGCAATCAGTCGTTTGTAATGATAGCCGAAAAAATAGGATCAGAAACCTTGCTTTCGCAAATTGTTCAAATGGTGAATGACGCCAGTCGTTCTCGAGCACCGATTCAAAAACTAGCCGATAGAATTGCCAAATATTTTGTTCCTATAGTAGTAGGTGTAGCGGTACTTACCTTTTTTGTTTGGGCAAAGTTTGGACCAGAACCCAATGCGTTGATTTATGGGTTTATCAATGCCGTGGCCGTATTAATCATTGCCTGTCCTTGCGCTTTAGGATTAGCAACACCTATGTCAGTGATGGTAGGAGTTGGTAAAGGCGCTCAATCGGGAGTTTTGATTAAAAACGCCGAAGCATTGGAAAACATGAATAAGGTTAATGTTTTAATCACGGATAAAACGGGAACGATAACAGAGGGAAAACCTTCGGTCGAAAAAGTATTTGCGTTACATAATAATGAGGACGAGCTATTGCAACTCATTGCTTCACTGAATCAATATAGCGAGCATCCTTTGGCGCAAGCCGTGGTAAATTTCGCGCAAGCTAAAAAAGTATCTTTGGTCGAAGCCAAAAACTTTGAAGCTGTCACAGGAAAAGGTGTTATTGGAACGGTTAACGGGAAAAAAGTTGCTCTTGGAAATAAAAAGTTAATGGAGCAAGTGGGTGCGACCGTTCCTGCCGATTTAGAAATAACTGTTATCGAGGAGCAAAAGCTAGGGAAAACCGTTTCCTATATTGCTGAAGATGGCGTTGGTGTTGGTTTTGTTTCGATTTCGGATGCGATTAAAGCATCGAGTAAAAAAGCGATTCAAACATTACTAAGCGAGGGTGTTGAAGTAATTATGCTTACAGGCGATAATGAAAATACGGCTAAGGCGGTTGCCGATGCAATAGGTTTGACTTCTTACCAAGCGAGTTGTTTGCCGGAGGACAAGTTAAAAGAAATTAAAAAATTACAAGCTCAAGGCAAAATTGTAGCGATGGCGGGCGACGGAATCAATGATGCTCCTGCTTTGGCGCAAGCCGATATAGGCATAGCTATGGGAACAGGTACAGATGTAGCTATTGAAAGTGCTAAAATTACCTTAGTAAAAGGTGATTTACAAGGAATTGTAAAGGCCAAAAAATTGAGTCACGCTGTGATGAAAAACATCAATCAAAACTTGTTTTTTGCCTTCTTTTACAATGTCTTGGGAATTCCAATTGCGGCCGGAGTTTTGTATCCTTTTTTCGGGATTTTGCTTTCGCCTATGATTGCGGCACTAGCAATGAGCTTTAGCTCGGTTTCGGTTATTGCCAATGCACTTAGATTACGAAGAATTACAATTTAACTTTAAAATAAAGAAAGATGAAAAATCATAAAGAAGAAACTAAGAGCGCTAATTACACCAAGTTTTTCCTAATGTTAGCTTCCTCATTTTTGGCGATGTACGTTACGATGTATTTGAATACGTATGCAATTGATCATGTCTATTTTAGCCTTACTAGGTTTTATATGACTTGTTTAGGTATTTCTACAATGGCTGTGATAATGTTGCTTTTTATGTGGGGAATGTACACTGACAAGAAGAAAAATAAGGCAATTTTAGTTGGAAGCTTATTATTGTTCAGCGCCGCTTTATTACTTGTTAGAACTCAAAAACCAATTATTGGCGATGTTTTATGGTTAAAAGGAATGATACCACATCATTCAATAGCCATTATGACTAGCGAAAGAGCTTATATCAAAGATCCTGAAGTTAAAAAGCTTGCGGATGATATCATTAAAGCACAAAAGAAAGAAATCGAGGAAATGAAAATGATGTTAAAAAGATTAGAAAATGAAAAATAGTAATATAATAATTCTCATTTTGCTTTTATTAGTAGCCAATGAGTCGTTAGGTCAAAAAGTAGTTCGTTACGACTTGCATGTACGCGACACTATTGTTAATTTTTCAGGAAAAGAAAAAAGAGCTATTGCAGTAAATGGACAAATCCCTATGCCAACCTTAACTTTTACTGAAGGGGATACTGCTAAAATACATGTATACAATCATTTGAAAGAGTCTACCTCCTTGCATTGGCACGGTTTGTATTTACCTAATAAAGAGGATGGTGTGCCTTTTTTAACGCAAATGCCTATCGAACCGGGAGCCGAGTTTGTTTATAAATTCCCAATCATTCAGTCAGGAACACATTGGTACCACAGCCACAGTGGCTTGCAAGAGCAAATAGGGATGTATGGCTCTATGATTTTAAAGAAAAGATCAGATGATCCAACCTTTAGAAAAGGTATTGATGATATTCCTCAAATTCCGGTAATCCTAAGTGAATGGACGGATTACAAACCCGAAAATGTCCATAGAATGCTACATAATGCTTCGGACTGGTTTGCTATTAAAAAAGGAACTACTCAAAGTTATGCTGAAGCGATTCATGCGGGGCATTTTAAAACAAAATTAACTAACGAATGGAAGCGCATGCTAGCCATGGACGTGAGCGATATCTACTACGATAAGTTCTTGATTAATGGTGCTAATGAAAGTCAGCTTTCCCAATTTAAAGCAGGCGATAAAGTGCGATTGCGCATTTCTAATGGAGGCGCTTCGTCCTATTTTTGGCTAACGTATGCTGGAGGCAAAATCACGGTCGTAGCCAATGACGGAAATGACGTAGAGCAAGTGGAAGTAGACCGACTAATTATTGGAGTTTCAGAAACCTATGACGTTGTTGTGACCATTCCAGCAGAAAATGTTTCCTACGAATTTTTAGCCACAGCCGAAGATCGAACTAAATCAGCTTCGTTATATATTGGTGGCGGCATCAAGCAATTGATCGCTCCCTTACCTAAGTTGAAGTATTTTGAAGGGATGAAAATGATGAACGATATGATGAATGTTGATGGGACTATGAATGACATGGGTATGAATATGAGTCTTCAGAAAATGGATATGAATACCGTCATGTACCCTGAGATAAGCGGAGAAGGGCCTATGATGATGCACGGGAAATCAGGTGGAATGAAGATGGATATGAAATCAGGAGGTATGAAGATGGATAAAATGGATCATTCGGCACACGCTATGGATTCTCCAGATATTGAGACTTTGAATTACAGTATGTTAAAAGCACCTCAAATAACTACTTTACCAAAAGACGCTCCTGTTCGCGAATTACATTTTGAATTAACGGGAAATATGAATCGCTATTTGTGGAGTATGGATAATAAAGTGCTTTCGGAAACGGATAAAATTTTGATTAAAAAAGGAGAAAATGTTCGTATTGTATTGCACAACAATTCCATGATGCGCCACCCGATGCATTTGCATGGACATGACTTTAGAGTCTTGAATGGTCAAGGTGAATACGCGCCGCTAAAAAACGTGTTGGATATCATGCCAATGGAAACGGACACGATTGAATTTAACGCTAATGCTGATGGAGATTGGTTTTTTCATTGCCATATTTTATACCATATGATGGCAGGAATGAATCGAGTGTTTAGTTATGAAAACTCAGCTCCTAATCCTTATTTGCCTAGCAAAGCAGCAGCCTATAAAAAATTACAATCAGAAAGCAACCAATTACATTTTATGGCAGAAAATAATTTTGCTACCAATGGAAATGATGGACAAGCCATGTTGCAAAATGCGCGCTGGAGTTTTGGTACGGAATGGCGTTTAGGATACCATGACGACCATGGTTACGAGTCAGAAACCCATATTGGTAGATACATTGGACGAAACCAGTGGTTTATGCCTTTTATCGGTTTTGATGCCCGTTACAGAAAGTTAGGAAATGAGGTGGAGAACAATCTTTTTGGACAAACGAGTACGAAAGATAAACGTATTCAATTGAGCCTAGGTTTTAGTTATACGTTGCCTTTGTTGATTACCGCTCAAGCCGAAGTCTATCATGATGGTAATGTTCGCTTTCAGTTAATGCGAGAGGATATTCCTGTTTCAAAGCGAGTGCGAGGGGCTTTTATGGTCAATACCGATAAAGAATTCATGGCTGGCTTAAAATACATCGTTGGTAAAAATATTGGAATTACAACGCATTATGATAGCGATATGGGATTAGGTTTTGGTGTAAATGTCAATTATTAATGATAATAGAGTAAGAATACTACGCGTGTTTCTTAAAAAAAAAGTCAGTACCCTTAATTTTACTGCCGCTAGGAATGAACTGTTTACGTTTTTTTAGAAATAAAATAAATAGTTCCGCCTAAGGTTTTTGGTTTTGCCTTTGCAAATGTAAAAAATAGTCTTATTTTTGCACCCGAAATAAAGCTATGGCCCGTTCGTCTATCGGTTAGGACGCATGGTTTTCATCCATGTAAGAGCGGTTCGATTCCGCTACGGGCTACCAAAATTCCACTAAACCTCGAAATTAATTTTCGGGGTTTTTTTGTGTTTATTTGTGAATCCCACTACTGAATTTATTTGCAAGTTATACAGAATATAAATCAGTATGGTTTCATTAGAAATTTTATGAAGTATGAGAAACGGGAGTCTTTTTTCTTAATGCAAATAAACCAATCACAGGTCCAATCGCTAAACAACTGTATATCCAACTGCTATTGGTCGATAATTGCAACCAACTAATTAATTGAATACTAATAATGGTTATGGCAAAGCCAATACTGTTTACTATGGTTAAGGCGGTTCCTTTTACTTCAGGCGATGCATTTTGAGCTACCAGGGTAGATAGGAGTGGAGAGTCGGCTACGACGACCATTCCCCAAAATACTAAGAAGGATATGAATAGTGGAGCTGAGTTTTGTACGAAAAACAAGGGGCTAGCGAGGCAACATAGGCAGGACAATGATAAGGCAATAATAGCTATTTTTTTAGCTCCAAATTTTTCAGATAAATAGCCACTCAGTACACAAGCGAGACTACCACTTCCTATAATTATAAAGGATAAGATAGGAATAGTAACATCCGGTATTGCATGTGTCTTCATGAAGGTGAGCAACATTAATGGTAAAAAAGCCCAAAAAGCATATAGTTCCCACATATGTCCAAAGTACCCAAACGCAGCTGTTCGTAGCTTTTTATTTTTGAATATGGCTGTAAAAGCTTTTAGAGTAACACCTTGACTTTGTTTTCTAAAAGGTCCATTTGGGACTAACAACAGGAGTAGCAAGCCACCTGAAATGGCGAGTCCAGTTGTACAAATAATTACAAATTCCCATGCTAAACTTCCGGCAATTCCTTTTAAAAAATGCGGAAATGCCGTCCCAAGGACTAAGGCGCCTACTAAAAAACCTAGTGATTTCCCAAGTCCTTGTTCAAAATAGTCAGCTGCAATTTTCATTCCCACAGGATAGATTCCGGCAAGGAAAAAACCAGTTAAAAACCGCATGATAAGTAGGGTTGTAAGCGAGTTTCCTTTCCATAACAAAGCTAGATTAAATGTTGCTCCCACAAGAGCGCTCAGAAAAAAGACTTTAGAAGGAGAGAATCGATCAGCAATTGCTAAAAGGGCATACAACAATGTTCCTAAAATAAATCCAAATTGTACTGCCGAAGTTAGATTTCCAACAGCGGTCGCTTTCAAATCGAAATTTAGGGCGAGATCAGATATGACCGCATTACTAGCAAACCATAGTGACGTACAGCAAAATTGAGCGAGCACAATTAGGGGTAAAATATGTTTTTTTACGACAGGCATGAAGGTGTTTTTCTATTGAAATTATTTAAAGCTGAAGTTACCTATGGTTAAGAAAAGGTAATTCGTTTGTCATTAATAGCGTCAATACGCAGCATTTTATAGTCTAAAATATAATTTTGATACATGCGCCAAGGTGCTTTGTTTCCTTGACTAGGCAAAGTTTTGGCTGCTCTAGTAATATAGCCGGAGTTGAGGTTCAATAAAGGGATAGGTTGCAAATTGGTTTCAATCACCTGTACCTTCATGGCTTTGTAATGGTGTTTGTCTAAATAATGAAGTGCTCTTGAAATATATTCACTAGTCAGGTCACTTTTTAAAGTCCAGGATGCATTCGTGTAACCAACAAAAATAAAGAAGTTAGGCAAGTCGCTTAACATTAATCCTTTGTACACAAATGACTTTGAAACATCAAAGGGTTTTGAATCAATTTGAAATTGCACTCCTCCAAAAGCAACGAGATCGAGTCCTGTTGCCGTAATGATAATATCTGCTTCAAGTGTTTCTCCTGACTGTAAAACAATTCCGTTGGGTACAAAGCGATCAATGTGGTTTGTAACCACAGCTGCTTTTCCTTTTCTGATGGCTCTAAAAAAATCGCCATTGGGAGCAATACAAAAACGCTGTTCCCAAGGGTTGTAATTTGGAATAAAATGCGGGTCAACAGGAAAATCACCCAAACCTTTTTTAGCTCCATTGATGATAAAATTTTTCATCTTCTCAGGAAAGTATTGGCACAGATTATAAAAAACGATCGTGTACAAAATGTTTTTGTATCGAATCAATTTGTAAGCCATTTTTTTAGGAAACCAGCGTTTTAGTTTAGCTGCCATTTTATCATGATTAGGCAAGGCAGCAATATACGTTGGAGAACGTTGCAACATGGTCACCTTTTCCGCTTCTGCTGCGAGTTCCGGAACAATTGTTACCGCGGTAGCACCACTACCAATAACGACAATTTTTTTATTGGCTACAGCCATATCACTAGGCCATTGCTGCGGATGAATTATCGGACCATTAAATAGTGACTGATCTTTAAATTCGGGTGTGTAGCCTTTAGTGTAATTATAATAACCGCTGCAACTAAAAAGAAACTGACAGGTATAAAGCGACTTTTCGTTAGTAACCGGGTTAATGGTGCTGATGGTCCAAAGTTTTGCATGAGTATTAAAATTAAAAGTAACCGCCTTTTGTTGGTACCTAATATGTTCTCTAACTTTATATTCATCAGCAGCTTCGTTGATGTAATTTAAAATAGTTGCGCCCTGAGCAAATGAATTCTTGTCTTCCCAAGTTTTGAAGGAATAACCAAAGGTGTACATATCCGAATCAGATCGAATGCCAGGATATTGAAATAAACTCCAGGTTCCGCCCACTTCGGTGCGTGCCTCCAGAATTAAATAACTTTTATTCGGGTTTTTGCGAGACAAATGGCAAGCGGCACCGATACCTGATAAACCAGCTCCTATAATTATAACGTCCTTATGATTGGAATTCATTTTATGTTTATTGAAAATAATGCTGTTGCAAAATACAAAATACCTAGCATAAAAAACACCATAATAATTGTAGTTATTATGGTGTTATTGTATTTATGATGTTCAGAATAAAAAAGCAATAATTACAAGTTAATAAATACTTGCCTTAGATACTTTTAACAAATTCTAAAAACACTTGCTTGTGTAGATCCAAGTCCAAGTTGGGAGATAGGGAAGCACGTACAATATAATCTTTGTCGCCTTCCTTAGTCGTTCCTTGTGTTGAGGTTGCTGGAATTGTCCAATAACATCCTTTTAGTTGACCATAGCTTACGCAAAATTTACTCTCGTTAGGTATCTTCGTAATCATTAAGTTGATCAACTTTAGGTTTAGTTCTCGCTTATGCGCTTCTTTTTCTTCAGGAGTATTTCCTTTGGTTGGTAAGTCTAATGAAAAAACAGAAGGAGTAAAACCTTGGCTCGCTAGTACTTCGGATACAAAGTTGATTTTAGCAGCAGGCAATTCCTTAGTAATAAAATTTACAAAGTCACGTGTGTTTACATACGCGCCAGCAATTCTCTGATTCATGGATGGTAATTGCTCCGCTAAAATAGCATATTGCAAGTCGGTCGCTTCGTTGTCACAAAGGGCTAAGTGTAAAGCGATTTTATCCATTAAAGCCGTTGTTTTTTCATTTCCAACACAATAACCAGCGGTACATTTTCCGCCACTTGGGAATTTAGATCCGCTAGCAAAGGAAATCGTTCTTACGGTTGCAAGGATATCTTCTTCACCTAGAAAATGAACATTAGGACAAAAAGTTTGGTCTAGTATAAAAACAGGGTCAATAGCGCTACTTCCAGATGCTGTTTTACGTTCTTGGCTTAATGCATTTTTTAAATCGATAAGGTTAGGAACTTCTACTCTTGGGTTGGTTGGAATCTCAGCAATGATATAAGGAACGGCATCTTCAAGAGCGATTTGTGCCAGTACGGTATCAATACTTTGTACCATATCGTTATCGCCATCCACAAGAAGGTCTATAATTTCGACATTTGACAAGCATTCAGCAACACGTCGTGCCTGATCGTTTGTTCCACCATAACAATTAGGAGGTACAATAATTTTGATAGCTTTGTTAGGGTGATTGATAGCAGCATCATGAACTAATCCCATCATGATAGCGTACTGAATAGATAATCCGCTAGATGCTACAAGTGGCGTAATAGTCGTATTTGTTATGTTTTGGATAACTTTTAAAACGGCTTTTTTATCAGCTTGTACATTACTTTCGACTATTATAACCGCTTTTTGCGAAACAAGCGATTGTAAGGCAATTAGAGAGTCAGCTGGAGTCATAGCAACCGTTTCTCTGCGTCTAACGTGTTGAATTGCTGCAACATAATTTTCGTTTTCAGCTCCATTTACCACTAAAACACTTCCTAGTTCTCCGTGAAGACTAATATGGAAATCAACATAGGCTGGAATAACAATCTTGCCCACATTCTCCTCAGATGTGATTAAAATCGTACTAGCATCCGAAGACGGAATCATGCTACTATCCTTTATTTGCTGTAGGTCAAAGGAGTAACCGTAAATGTATTTAATAATTTCAGTATCAAAATGAGTTGGCAATGTCCCTATGTGATAGATTTTGGTTGCGTTGTTGTCTAAACTGTTTTTTCTTAAAACGGCTAGTATAGGAGTAGTTTTTGATGCAAAACTAATCACATTATCTGCTTTTAGGTTGTTTTGTTTAGCGATAGCCCACTCTAAAACGCAAGACAAAGGATGTCCCAGTCGAATGTAATCGTATGCAGTTGATAATTTATCTAAGGCTTCCGTAGTCGCATTATTTAGGTTGTACAACGCTTCGAATTGATCTAAGAACTGCGTTTTGGCTAACTTCTCTTCATAAATATCTAGGCGATGTGTTGTTGTACTCAACCAGCCAGCTGGCATATTGCTTAAAACGTCTTGTATATAGGGTAATAAATTGTTTGTCATGATAGCATTTTTAAATCGGGTGCAATTTACGATAATTAGGTTTAGATACAGAACGACTCGACTAATTGTTCTTTCGTTGCTCGCGCTTTTTGTTGATAAACGGGTGTTAATTAATGATCTTGTCCGATCACTAAATTTAGTGTTCAAGTAACAGTAGAGCTATAATTGGAGTGAATCGGGTCTTTTTTATATAGTATTCAGATATAAATAGCTTAGTTTATTTTTGAATTTGTTAAACGAATTTCGGCACGGCATTTTTAGATAATAAGTGCTTTTTAGGGTCTTTTTTTTTGTAAATAATTGATAATCTGTAAATTAATTTCAATATTTAAGCTGTTTTATTTTGGAATTCCACATTTAAAGCCGTAAGTTTGTTTAATATAACCCCATAAAAGTTAAACAAATGAATAATTTAAAAAGAATTTTATTACCTATGTCACTAGCATTATTGCTAGGTTTTAGTAGTTGTACTAAAGATGACGTGCCTGCCGCTACAGTTGTTAATTCAAAAGTATTTGTATTAGGTACTGTTGGTACAGCTGGTATTTCAGGTACTGCAACCGTAGTAGAAAAAAGCGATGCAACATTAAGCATAGAGTTAAGCTTAAAAAACACGACTGCAGGAAGTAGTCATCCCGCTCACATCCATTTCAATACTGCTGCAGAGGGTGGCGATATTGCCTTGACTCTAAAAGCTGTCGATGGTGCAACTGGAAAAAGTACTACAACTTTTAAAGCATTAGATAATGGTACTGCAATAACCTATCAGCAACTGTTAAATTTTGATGGTTATATTAACGTACACTTGAGTGCTACTAATTTGAGTACTCTTGTTGCGCAAGGGGATATTGGACAAAATGAGCTTACTGCAACATCCAAGGTTTATGCATTGGGTAGTGTTGCTGTGCCTAACATATCTGGAACAGCCACCTTTTTTAAGAGGGTAAATGGTGAAGCATTATCAATTGTGAAATTGAACAATACTACGGCAGGAGCCATGCATCCTGGACACATACATGCAAATACTGCGGCTCAAGGTGGTGGAATTGTTTTTACATTCAACCCAGTGAATGGTGATACAGGAGTTAGTACAACTAATATTTCGAAGTTAGATAGTGGAACTACTTTCGGATACGATCAGCTAGTGGCTTACAACGGATATATTAACTTTCATTTAAGCGCGACAAACCTAGCAACGCTTGTTGCTCAGGGAGATATAGGTCAAAATGAATTAACAGGAAGAAAAACTAGCTACGCATTAGCAGGTAAAGATGTGGCTGGAGTTAGTGGAACAGTTGAATTAGCCGAGCGTGTTAACCAATCGACTCTTGTAACTATCAAACTTGTAGGAACAACAGCAGGAGGAATTCATCCGGCACACATGCATGAAAATAATGTGGCTACCTCAGGAAACATTATCGCAGGATTGACTGCAGTAAGTGGAGATACTGGAATAAGCAAAACGCAAATAGCCACTCTAGTAGGAGGAGCTTCTGTAACTTATTCTCAATTGCTGACGAAAGCTGCTTACGTTAATGTTCATTTAAGTGATGCTGTTATGGGAACTATTTTAGCTCAAGGTAACATTGGAGCAAGTTTCAGTTCAGTTGAGACGAAAACATATACAGTAACTAATAGTGGGTCAGCTTCTTATATTTTTAATGGAGAAGGATTTACTAACTCTAATAACCCTAATCTTACTTTTAAAAGAGGAGGAACCTACACGTTTAACGTAAACACACCAGGCCACCCTTTCTTAATTAATACTGTGCAAGGAACAGGATCAGCAAATAAATACAATACGGGTGTTACAAATAATGGTGCTATCACAGGGTCAATTACCTTTACAGTTCCAATGAGCGCGCCTAATACACTGTATTACAATTGTGAATTTCACAGCCCGATGACAGGTGTAATTACTATTACCAATTAAGTTTTTTTATTATTTTTAAGTAGTGAAGAGGGGAAATACATTTGTATTTCCCCTCTTTTTTATACTCTTATTTTTTTTTGAGATTCAAAGCGATTACTTGGTAATATAATACTCCACTTTTACTAGTTTCACAGACTTCGTAAAGCCAACATTTACATTGATAGCAAATTCTTTATCATAAGTAACAATACAGCTGCTGTTGGCCTCTAGTTGTTCGCACGAAGTAGAACGGTATCCTCCAGCCACTACAATTCCATCCGCATCAGTGGTAAGGATTGGAAAACCTTTTACTTGCTGGTTACTCAAGTTGTTTAACTTAATTTGGTATTGGAGTCTTGCTGTATTTCGTCCCGTATCAGGTGTAAAAACAAATTGTACCACTTCGTAACTAAACTCTTTTAGTCTTACTTGCTCTTCTAGCGGCGGAATAACATAATCACAAGGAACCGTAAGTTGGTAAGAAGGGATATAAGAACTTCCTGAGGGAGTTAAAATTGTTCTTTCCTCGATTACTATTTCTTTATTGCAGTCGCTAGAGTTGCAACCGATAAATAATAAGGAAATTAAAACTCCTAAGCACATTTTAGTAACTGTCTTCATTTTGTTTTTTGTAGGTTTTTTGTGTTCAAATATAGAGTAAAATTACACTATTAAGGCAAGGATTTGTAAAATGTAGTTCAGATGTTAGAAAGAGCAAAGTCAAAACAGTACTAAAGAAAACAAAAAGAGTTGCCTTTTTTAATTAAGGCAACTCTTTAATTACTGCAACTCTTTAATTATAAGATTTCAATTAGCCTTGGGGGCTTTTGTTTTGCTTCCTCTTTTTTAGGAATAAGGAGTTGTAATAATCCGTTTTCGTATTTTGCTTCAATTTTGTCAATATCCATGACTTCTTTCTGCAAAGTGAATGTTCTTTGAAAAGACTGATAGCTAAACTCTTTACGAGAATAGCGACTACTTTCATTTTCCTCATTTACGGTACTTTTTTCAGAACTGATTATCAATGAATTCCCATTAAGTTCAACCTTAAAGTCTTTTTTATCCATTCCTGGTGCTGCCACTTCAACTTCATAGTTTTCCGCAGTTTCTTTTATGTTAACGGCAGGAACGGAAGTATTGGTCTCTGAAAAATTTTCATTTCCCCAATTGTGTAAATCACGATTGAATAAATCGTCAAAAAATACCGGCATTTGGTTTAGCAAATTTCTGTTTCTTTTTACGAGTGTCATAATAAAAAAATTAAAGATTAATAATGATTTCGATAACTGTAGAAACAAAAAACAAGTTTTATGCCATTGGGGTTTTAACTTATTTAAAATGAAAATTTGTCAGAAATAGATAGAAAAAATGTCAGTTTGATTAGTGAATTTAAATGATTTTACATCTAAAATTGCGGTAGATTATTCATTTTTCAAAGCACAACAACTAATTTCAACTATTTGATATTTAGTCTATTTTTTGGAGGTTGTGCGTTAATAAGTAATCTGTTTTAAGGTCGTTGGTGGTCACTCTATTGATTTAAATCTCCCTTGTTTTTAAAGGCTTCATCAAGGGGTGTTTTTCTTTTTTAGTTCCGTTTTTTTAAAATGCAGCTCATAGGATTCAATCCAGTCAGTAACAGTTATTTTTTTTGAGAGTTCGGCTATAAGTTCGTACGGAATATCATCCATTTTTTTGAATCGAATACAGCTTTTACCCATATCTAATTTTGTTTTGCAGTGATTAGGATATTCCTTTGTAAACCATTCTAATAATTCAGGATTGGCATAAATACCGGCATGATATATAGCAATAAAATTCTTTTGTGATGCGATATTGATGAAGGGTAAAGGCAGTTTTGGGTCGCAATGATATCCACTTGGATAAATGGAATGAGGGACAACAAAACCGATCATTCCATAGCTAATTGTTTCTTGAAACCCTTTTGGGATATTATTTCTTACTGCTAACAACAATTTGTAAATAGGCTGTTTGCGTTGTTCAGGAAGTTTTTCGATATAGGCGGGGATGTTGTCAGCTATTACATTCATTACTTTTCCAGTTCAGTTTTTAATTTTGTTAAACCTGCATTTAAATCATCTCCAATCATTTTTTCCATATCCATAAATAGAAGCATCAAATTCATAGGATAGGCCATATGCCCGCTAAAGCCCCATGTAACTTTAGTTTGATTTTCTCCAACACTTTCGGTAGTCATGAAAGCAGGTTCAGTGGCTTCAAAAGGCTTAATGAAACGCAATTCAAAATCAATGCGCTCTCCTTCGGTAATTTTTTTGATTTCTTGTTCTCCCCAACCCACTTCGGCAGTATCGCTTTCCCAATGAGAAACAAAACCAACTGTGCCGTCTGTTCCTTTATAAGATTTCTTCATATTTGGGTCAATAGTAAACCATTTACTATAATTATCTTGGTTTTTTAATAATTTTAGATAATTAAAAACTTCTTGTTTGTCTTTATTAATCAGCACTTCTTTTTGTACTTCGTAATCTTTTTTTACAAAAAGCGCTACAACCAATGGCAAGGCTATTATGATTACCAATCCAATTAAAACTTTCTTTATGATTTTCATTTTTTTAATGTTTTATTAAATTAATAATTTACTTATTATTGTTTTACAAAGCTGTAACATAAAACTGGAATTAGAGTTGAGAATGTTTTTGTAATTAGTTTATCTCTTGCTACTCCCTTACTATACTCATTATTTTGAAACTATATATTTTCTTAGATCAGAGGTAAGGATATCCATTAATTCTTTTTTATTAGATGCTGTACTTTCAACAAAGGCAAACCCGAATACAGGATAATTGTTGATGTCTAATTCTCTAATCAATACCGGTTTTTCAAAATCATTTGCTAGGTCAGAATACTTAAATTCTAAAATATCCGAAGGCAGTATACCGGAATTATTATCCAAGATTACCACACTAAATATTTTGTTTTCTTTTCCTTTAAATATAGTTTCCCAATCTGGCTTTTTGTTTTCATAAAAGCATTGGTATTCGTTAAAACCTACCGTTACTCCCAAAAGATCTGCGGTCGTGCAAAATCCCCCAAAACGTAAAGGGTTGATTTCAATAGGAATGATTTTGCCGTGCTGATCTATTCGTACTTCTGCATGAGCAGGAAAGTTTTTTAAATGTAAGGCTTTCCCAATTTTAGTTAAAAAAATCTCAAGCTCAATCTTATACTTTTCAATTATTTGTTTTGATGTAGAATAAACCCGATCACTTGTATCAGTGCCAGATGAAAAAAGGTGATGTAATACGTTTAACAGAATAGCATTCCCATCACGATCATAATAGTAATCGATAGCATATTCCTCTCCTTGAATAAATTCCTCGATAATAAAAGTACTCGTGTTTAATACATTTTCGGGAAAAATACTTTTAAGTTTTTCTGGTTGTAACTCACTCTTCGCTTTTAACCAATCTTTTTCATTTTCTACGATATAGACACCTATACTAAAGAAACCCACAGCAGGCTTGATGACAAAAGGGAAACGGATTTCATCAGCACCTAATTGTTGGATTTCGTCAATACGTATTTGTTTGAAATAAAAGTCTGGAAATAAGTCTTTACTAATTTCTCTAAACTGTACTTTGTCTTTTAAAATCCTCAACTGACTGGATAATTCACTCTCGCCATGGTTTAAATCAATCCAGGCCAATGCGTTTTCTGAATTGCTATAAATAGAAATTTCTGGATTCTCCCTTAATATTGCGATGGCTTCCTCTTCACTAACCCAATTCAAAGTATCATCCTGGATCAATTCTCGAGCTACTTTTGTTGCGATTATTTTATAATTATTACTTCTGATGGTGTCAATAAGAAAATCAGAAACAAATGGTTTGTCGATTAAAAACATATTTGGTTAATTCTAGTTTGTGATTTATACTGTAACAAGCTATATGTTAGTTCATTATAAAAACGGGTAGCCTGCTATTTTATGTTTACCGAAGATATAAAATTTAACGATAAATCTAGTGAATTCTTGATCTTGGTAAGCGTTAACTCGATCTCGACTCCGCTCGATTTGACAACTAGTCGAAGCGTTATTATAGTGGTTTGTGGCTTATTCAATGTTCATTGCGAGGAACGAAGCAATCCTACTCACGAGAGCAAACAAAGGCAGCGTAGGATTTCCAATTGTCGTACAACAGCTTGAAATTAAGTGTTACAATATATGTGTTTTGAGTTTGCTTCGTCCCGCGCAAAGACTTTCGTTTGTGCTCATTGCGAAGAACGTGCGCCATCCTACTTACGAGAGTTCATGAAATTGATTTGTATGATCAAATTACAAATCCGAACTTTTAATTAAAAATCAGGCCAAATAATTCATCATTTCTACTCCAAGTCTCGCGTGAAGGATGGCAGTGAAAATCCTTTTATGTAGCGCAGCAAATAAAAGATTGTAACGAACAGCCTGACGCACTGCAGCGAAGCGGAGGTGAGGCACGCCCAAAAACAACCACACTAACTCCCGTTTATTTGGTTAAAAATCAGTTGAAAACGCCGCTCAAGGTTCGCTGCTAAAAAGCTTGGTTGGCTTCGAAAAATTTTATAATTTTGCCATCCGAAATTATAATGTAAATTAAAGAAGAAGATGGATATTAAAAGAGTAGCAATAGACGCTGTAAACGAGACGATTGTAATGACAGTGGTTCACATGGATTACAAAGGTCAAGTAGCAAAAAGAATAAACGAAAAAATGCCATTGGCAACTGTAAAAGGATTCAGAAAAGGACAAGTTCCTAAGGATCTTGTTGCAAAACAATACGGTCGTGGGATTAAAGAAGAAGAGGTTAAAAAAGTAGTTGATTTGGCTTTAGAGCGTTTCATTCAGTCTGAAAGATTGAATCTTCTTGGAACTCCGCTTCCTAAAGTAAACGAAAATTTTGACTGGGATGCTGAGGAGTTGACTTTTGAGTACGAAATTGGTTTAGTTCCTGACTTTACATTAGACTTAGAGGCTAAAAACGATATCGTAAAATATGTTGTTACTGCTGATGATAAATTAATCGACGGTCAAGTAGCACGTATCCAAAAACAATTTGGTACTGCAATTCCACAAGACGTGGTTGCTGCTGACTCTGACGTTACTGGAACTTTCGCTAACGAAGAAAAAGGAATTAACAACGCAACTACTATCGCTGCTGATCTTTTTAAAGACAAAGCGACTTTTGATTTATTCATCGGTAAAAAAGTAGGTGATGTAGTTACTGTAAATACTAAAGGTTTATTCGAAGACGACCACCAATTAATGGACGTTATGAAAGTAGCCCACGATGATGTTCACGGTTTAGAAGTAGATGTTACTTTTACAATCGAAGCAATCAACACGGCTCAACCTGCTGAATTGAACCAAGAATTGTTTGATAAATTGTTTGGTGCAGGAAATGTAGCTACACTTGACGAATTGAAAGCAAAAATTAAAGAGGATGCTGCGTCTCAATTTGCTGCTCAAGCAGACCAAAAATTATTAGCTGATGTTACTGATTTCTTGATCGAAAGCACCAAATTTGATTTGCCAGCTGAGTTCTTGAAAAAATGGTTGCAAACTGTTGGAGAGAAAAAATTATCTCCTGAGGAGGCTGAAGTTGAATATGCTCGTTCTGAAAAAGGATTGCGTTTTCAATTGATCGAAGGTAGAGCTATGGCTCAGTCTGACATCAAAATCACTTTTGAAGACTTAAAAACATTCACAACTAAAAACATCCGTCAGCAAATGGCACAATTCGGACAAACAAATCCTACGGACGAAGAAGTTCAAGGAATTGTAGCTCGTGTATTGTCTAACCAAGACGAAGTAAAAAGACTTTCAGACCAAGTAGTTGCTGAGAAATTATTGGAATTGTTTAAAGAAAAAGCAAACCCAACAACTAAAGAAGTTACTTACGACGAATTTATCGCTGCGTCTTACGGAGAATAAATTTAGTCTTTCAATTGATAAATTCGAAAGTCAAAAGTCCCACAACGGCCTTAGATTAGTAAAATTTTATGATTTGATTACCAAGAGTAAACAATAAAAAATGGTTATATTTGAGCGTCAGAAATTTATTTTTGACGCTCTTTTATTTTTTTAATTCAGGAGCTAATCCAGCCATACGCTGCAAGTTTTCTCCTCTTGTTCTCTTTTTTCTAAGCAAGAAAAGGAGCTTCCGCTGGTCGCTCTTTTCATGCAAGAAAAAATGAGACAAGATTTCAAAAAGCTTTTCGCTGCTGTCTGGGCTAGAAATAAGACATAATGACACGATTTGTAAAGGGGAACGACCTTTGCAATACCGATACAACAATTTAGAGATAAAGTAATTTAGAACACATACACATGAACTACGGAAAAGAATTTAAAAAGTTTGCGACAAAGCACCAAGGAGTAAATGCCATGTATTACGATAAAATCGTTGCGGCAATGAATCCTACTAATATGACTCCTTATATTATTGAAGAACGTCAGTTGAATATTTCTCAACTAGATGTTTTTTCTAGACTAATGATGGATAGAATTATTTTTCTAGGAACAGGAATCGATGACCAAATTGCAAACATCGTTCAAGCACAATTATTATTCCTAGAAAGCGCAGATGCTTCTAAGGATATCCAAATTTACTTGAACTCTCCAGGAGGAAGCGTTTATGCAGGTCTTGGAATTTATGACACGATGCAATACATCAAGCCTGATGTGGCTACAATATGTACGGGAATGGCTGCTTCTATGGGAGCGGTATTGTTGTGTGCAGGAGCTGAAGGAAAACGTTCGGCATTGCCACACTCAAGAGTAATGATTCACCAACCATCAGGAGGAGCACAAGGTGTTGCTACTGATATGGAAATCAACTTAAGAGAAATGTTGAAATTGAAAGATGAATTGTACAACATCATTTCACACCACTCAGGACAAGCGTTTGATAAAGTGCACAAAGACAGTGAGCGCGATTACTGGATGAAAGCGGATGAAGCTAAAGAGTACGGAATGATTGATGAGGTTTTAAGAAGAGGATAAAAATACAGTCGAAAGTCGAAGGTCGAAAGTCAAAAGCAATGCTGTGAACTTTCGACCTTATGACTTTATGACTTTAGACTATATAGAATGGCTAAAGAAAAATTAGAATGTTCGTTTTGTGGTAGAAAAAAGCCAGAAACGAATTTATTAATAGCAGGAATCGATGCGCACATTTGTGATAAATGTATCGAGCAAGCACACGGAATCGTTTTAGAAGAACTAAAATCATCAGGTGGTGCTAATCTTGTAGGTGATTTGATTTTGCAAAAGCCAAAAGAAATTAGAGCTTTTCTAGATCAATACGTTATTGGTCAAGATCAAACTAAAAAAGTAATGTCGGTTGCTGTTTACAATCACTACAAACGTTTAATGCAACAGCAGCAAGACGATGAGGTAGAGATTGAAAAAAGTAACATCATCATGGTGGGTCAAACCGGAACCGGAAAAACATTAGTAGCTAAAACCATTGCTAAAATGTTAGATGTTCCCTTGGCGATCGTTGATGCTACGGTATTAACAGAGGCTGGTTACGTAGGTGAAGATGTGGAAAGTATTTTAACTCGTTTGCTTCAAGCCGCTGATTATGATGTAGCCAAAGCGGAACGCGGAATCGTATTTATCGACGAAATTGATAAAATTGCTCGTAAGAGCGACAATCCATCGATTACACGTGACGTATCAGGTGAAGGGGTGCAACAAGCATTGCTAAAACTACTAGAAGGAACAGTAGTAAACGTACCACCAAAAGGAGGTCGTAAGCATCCAGACCAAAAATTTGTTGAAGTAAATACCCAAAACATTTTGTTTATCGCTGGTGGTGCTTTTGACGGAATCGAAAGAATCATTTCGAAACGTTTGAACCGCCAAGCTGTTGGATATTCGACTTCTAAAACAGCGGACAATATCGATAAAGACAACTTGTTACAGTATATTATTCCTAAAGACATCAAGGATTTTGGATTGATTCCAGAGATTATTGGTCGTTTGCCAGTATTGACACATATGGATCCGTTAGATAGAGAAACATTGCGTTCGATCTTGACTACTCCAAAGAATGCTTTGATTAAGCAATACCAAAAATTATTCTTAATGGACGAAGTCGAATTTACCATTACAGATGAGGCTTTGGATTTTATTGTTGATAAAGCATTAGAATACAAGTTAGGAGCACGTGGATTGCGTTCGTTATGCGAGGCAATTTTAACGGATGCCATGTACGAATTACCTAGTTCAGATGATAAAACTTTAGTGATTGACGCAGAATATGCACAAGAAACTTTAAATAAAAATCTATTGAAAAGATTGGAAATAGCATCGTAACCATTGCATTTTTCTCAAAAATAACAACCTGTTCATTGATTTGGACAGGTTTTTTTATGGGTAAATTACAGTATTTGTTATTGTTTGATAAAAGTAGGTGGTTCCTTTTTTTATCCCCCTTAGATTACCGATTTTTGTTGAACAATCAATTCATTAGGTCATGGCAATAGAAGACAAAGAGATTATTTTATTAAAAGTTTCTGGACAAGACAAGCCCGGTGTTACAGCGGGACTAACTGCAGTTTTAGCCAATTACAATGCTATTGTTTTAGACATAGGTCAGGCTGATATTCATGAAACACTTTCTTTAGGGATTTTGTTCCAAATAGAAGCGGGTTCTACTGCTGCTCCTGTTCTTAAAGATCTATTGTTTAAAGGTTATGAACTAGGAATTAAAGTAAAGTTTGTTCCTATTTCTATTGATGATTACGAAGGTTGGGTACAAACACAGTCTAAACAACGCTACATTATTAATATTCTAGGCGAAAAATTAGCTGCAAAGCAATTAGCTGCCGTAACGAAAATAATGTCAGACCAGCATTTAAATATTGATTCAATCAAAAGGCTTACGAGTCGTGCATCCATAATAATTGAGGAGGATAATCCTCGTTCTTGCGTGCAATTATCGGTTTCAGGAATTATAGAGGACAAAGCGAATATGACCGCTAGCTTCATGGAAATATCAAGAACGCTAGATGTTGATATTTCGTTCCAAGAGGACAATATCTACCGCCGAAACCGCCGCTTGGTTTGCTTTGATATGGATTCTACTTTAATCCAAACTGAGGTAATTGACGAATTGGCGGATTTAGCAGGAGTGGGGGAACCGGTTCGTGCCATTACCGAGGCGGCAATGAATGGTGAACTTGATTTTAATGAAAGTTTCAAACAGCGCATGGCCTTACTAGAAGGTTTGAGCGAAGAGGTACTTCAGAATGTGGCAATAAACTTGCCTATAACTAAGGGAGCACATCGCTTGATGCGTGCCTTAAAATACTACGGCTATAAAACAGCAATTCTATCG
>NZ_JAQWTM010000088.1 GCF_029242675.1 Flavobacterium sp. | reverse complement strand
AACGATTTAAAATGCAACCATTGGCTTATTGATTCAAAATAATGACGGCACCACCCTATCATTAAAAAATACTCAAATCTATAACTGTGCTAATTATGGGATATTAGCTCAAACCGCCTACATTAATGCTGAGAATGTGGTTATAAATAATGCGGGTCAAGCAACCTTGGCGTGTAGCTATGGTGGAAAATACCAATTCAAACATTCAACCTTTAATAATAACTGGAATAGCTCTAATCAGGTCGCGGTAACCCTCAATAACTTTAGTTTGGGAGCCATACCTGAATCAAAGGATCTTGAAGCTGCAACCTTTACTAATTGTATTATTTATGGTAGTTTCACGAACGAACTATTTTTAAGTAAAAAAACAACTGCTGCTTTTAATTATCAATTTAATAATTGCTTGTTAAAGCAAGAGGCTTCTAGTACCAATCCGTTGT
Source organism: Flavobacterium sp. (assembly GCF_029242675.1). Lineage (GTDB taxonomy): Bacteria > Bacteroidota > Bacteroidia > Flavobacteriales > Flavobacteriaceae > Flavobacterium. Next base: position 4,979 of record NZ_JAQWTM010000088.1, on the reverse strand, counting down.
ACCAATTTGCAACTGATGCGGTCCATTATTCCAATATTATTTTAAATCAGAATCCGAAATTTTTAAATAGCACTCGTAATAAGCTCAACATCGACGCATCATCTGCTGCGGTAGGAAAAGGTAATCCCAACTTTATAATTCCAATTGATATAATAGGAAATACAAGATCAACACCTCCTGACTTAGGTGCCTATCAAAATAAGCCCTTTCCAAAATAATATTCTTATATTAGAATTAACCTACAATAAAGCACATTATTAAGAAAATACACTCAAAATTCTTACTTTTATCACAATAAAAAAGATAAATCCTCAAAAATAGTAACCATTTAGTAACATAAGCTATTAAATAAATAAGTACGTTTGCGCTCATTTAAAACCAAAATTCAAAAAATTCCGTCTTTTTGAATAACATAACTTTAACCTTGACCAACAAACTACTACAATTTATGAAACACATTTACTCTTTCTTTTTTTTATTGTTTTTTACGGCAGCCATTGCGCAAATTCCAACTGGATATTACTCCACGGCAACAGGTAGTTCATATACTTTAAAAACACAACTTTACAACATCATTAAAGGCCATACTGATAATGGTTATGCAGGGTTATACAACACGTACCAAACCTCTGATGTAGATAATTTCTATGAGAATGACGGATCGGTTTTAGATATGTATTCTGAAAAGCCAAATGGTGTTGATCCATACAATTACAGCACAACGAGCACCCAAAGATGTGGCACTTACGCTAAGGAAGGAGACTGCTATAATAGAGAACATATTATACCACAATCTTCGTTTAATTCTGCCGCACCCATGGTTTCAGATGCACACTTTATCACCCCTACAGATGGGAAAGTAAATGGGCAACGATCTAATTATCCACACGGGACTGTAGGAACTGCAACCTGGACTTCCCTAAACGGGAGTAAGTTAGGATCGAGCTCTGTTTCTGGATATACTGGGACCGTTTTTGAACCAATAGATGAATTTAAAGGTGATGTAGCTAGGATGTATTTTTATTTCGCTACTAGATATGAAACTACTATTGCTGGATATGCTTATCCTATGTTTAACGGAACTTCAACGCAAGTTTTTACTACTGCTTTCTTGAATATGCTTCTAGCATGGAATGCATTAGATCCAGTAAGCCCAAGAGAAATCGCAAGAAACAACGCAATTTACGCAGCTCAGAACAATAGAAACCCGTACATCGATCATCCTGAGTATGTTCAAAGAGTTTGGAACCCAACAGCAGATACGCAGGCACCAAGCACACCGACTAATTTAATTGCTTCGGGTACAACGCAAACAGCAACTACCTTATCTTGGACTGGGTCAACTGATAATGTGGGTGTAACGGGATACAACGTATATCAAGGTACCACTTTGAAAACTACTGTTACAAGTACATCAACAACAATCACCGGTTTAACAGCTGCAACTACTTACTCTTTTTCAGTGAAGGCAAAAGATGCTGCAGGAAATATATCTGCCTCTAGTTCTACCTTAAATGTCACGACAACGTCACCAGCTGGTACTACTACTGAACTTTTATTTTCAGAATATATTGAGGGTAGCGGAAATAACAAAGCATTAGAAATTTCTAATGCGACCGGTACCTCTATAAATTTATCGATCTACAGTGTTAAAAAGCAAACCAATGGAGCGGGTGCTTGGAGTGCAGGAATCGCCTTAAGCGGAACTTTGGCAACAGGTAAAAAATTCACGATTGTAAACAGTGCAATTGCTTCAACATGTTATTCTACGAGCTCAGCAAATATTTCAACTGCTGCTACTGAAATGACTTTTAATGGAAACGATGCCGTTGGTCTATTTAAAAATGGAGTCCTTATTGATATTATCGGAACTTTTAATGGTGGCACCGCTAATTTTGCTGCTGATGTAACCTTGAGACGAAAAGCAACAGTAACTGGACCAAAAACCACTTTTAATCTTAGTGCTGATTGGGATTCTTATTCAGCTGATACTTGCAGTAATTTAGGAAGTAAACCAGCTGCTAAAGAGGGTAAAACAGCTATTGTATCAGATGAAAAATTAATTGCAATATATCCTAACCCTTCGCATGGTGTGTTCACAATCTTGAGTTCTAATAATGAATTCTCTGTTGAAATATACAACCTTCTTGGGCAAAAAGTTTTTGAGCAAAAAGGAATCATCGGTAGCAGCGAAATAAATTCAAACCTTAACCAAGGAATCTATCTCGTTAAAATCACAGACGCCACAGAAACATCGATTAAAAAAATCATTATCAACTAGTTGATAAAAAAATAGAACAATTTAAAAAGCGGCAATTATGCCGCTTTTTTTATTAGAAATTTAAATGATAAATGACTAAATTTGCGCATCAATACAACAAACTACACAACAATGATCCATTTCTTTGAAAACCAAAGCAAAACTGTTTTTGCCGTACAAATGCAAAACATATCGAGCGCAGGCGAGCTATCGGCTGAAGATATTTCAAAATTAAACTGGCTTTTTGCCGACTCTCATAAACTAGAAAAATCCGTATTGACGGATTTTTTTGTTGGACCTCGTGCCACAATGGTCACCCCTTGGAGTACTAATGCAGTAGAGATTACACAAAATATGGGTATATCGGGCATTATTAGAATTGAAGAATTCCAAACTGTTGCAGCTGATTTTAGTGATTTTGATCCCATGCTTTCGCAAAAGTACGAAGGATTATACCAAGATATTTTTACAATCCATATTGCACCAGAAGCAATTTTAAATATCGATGATATTGCAGCTTATAATGCAAAAGAAGGTTTATCATTGAGTCCCGACGAAGTAGAGTACCTAGATAATTTAGCTCTAAAAATTGGTAGAAAATTGACCGATTCAGAAATATTTGGTTTTTCACAAGCCAACTCTGAGCATTGTCGTCACAAAATTTTCAACGGTAAATTTATTATTGATGGAGAAGAAAAAGAATCTTCATTGTTTAAAATAATCAAAAAAACGTCGCAAGAAAATCCAAATGATATTGTATCGGCCTACAAAGATAATGTCGCTTTTGTAAAAGGACCACGTGTAGAACAATTTGCTCCAAAAACTGCTGACAAACCTGATTTTTATGAGGTAAAAGAATTTGATTCGGTTATTTCCTTAAAAGCAGAAACTCACAATTTCCCAACTACCGTAGAACCTTTTAATGGTGCTGCTACCGGTTCAGGAGGAGAAATTAGAGATCGTTTAGCTGGTGGACAAGGTTCATTACCTCTTGCAGGAACAGCCGTTTACATGACCTCTTACTCTCGATTAGAAGGTGCATCAGACGCGACTCCAAGTAACCGCATTTGGGAAAAAGGGATGGAAGAAAGAAAATGGTTGTACCAAACCCCCATGGATATTTTAATAAAAGCTTCTAACGGAGCTTCTGACTTTGGAAATAAATTTGGACAACCCCTAATTACCGGATCTATATTAACTTTTGAACAAAAAGAAGATATTTCAACAAGCTCAGCACCGGCCCGAAAATTAGGTTTCGACAAAGTAATCATGCAAGCAGGTGGAATTGGTTACGGAAAATTAGATCAAGCTATTAAGCAAACACCACAAACGGGCGACAAAATCGTTATCCTAGGTGGTGAAAATTATAGAATAGGAATGGGCGGAGCTGCAGTATCATCTGCAGATACCGGTGCTTTTAGTTCAGGTATTGAGTTAAACGCAATACAACGTTCGAACCCAGAAATGCAAAAACGCGCTGCCAATGCGATTCGCGGATTAGTAGAAAGTGACTCCAACCCTATCGTATCTATTCACGATCATGGAGCTGGAGGTCATTTAAACTGCTTGTCAGAACTAGTGGAAGATACTGGAGGATTGATTGATTTGGATAAATTACCTGTTGGTGATCCTACACTTTCAGCTAAGGAAATCATTGGTAACGAGTCACAAGAGAGAATGGGATTAGTAATTGCCCAAAAAGATATTGATACCTTACAACGCATAGCGGACAGAGAACGTTCTCCTATGTACCAAGTAGGTGATGTTACAGGTGACCATCGTTTTACTTTTGAATCCAAAACTACTGGAGCAAAGCCTATGGATTTTGCCTTGGAAGACTTTTTTGGGAGTTCTCCAAAAGTGGTCATGCACGACACCACTATCGAAAGAAAGTATAGTGAATTAGAGTATGATAAAAGCAACTTTTACACCTACCTGCAAAATGTTTTACAACTTGAAGCTGTAGCTTCTAAAGATTGGTTAACAAATAAAGTGGACCGATGCGTAGGAGGTAAAGTAGCCAAGCAACAAACAGCTGGACCTTTACAATTGCCATTAAACAATTGTGGAGTTATGGCCTTAGATTACAATGGTAAAGAAGGAGTAGCAACTTCTATAGGCCACTCGCCAATTGCCGCTTTAATCGATCCCGTTGCAGGAAGCAGAACCGCAATTGCTGAAGCATTATCAAATATAGTTTGGGCGCCAATTAAAGGTGGATTAGACGGAATCTCTTTGTCAGCGAACTGGATGTGGGCTTGTAAAAATGAAGGTGAAGATGCTCGCTTGTATGCGGCAGTAGAAAGTTGTTCCGACTTTGCAATTGAATTAGGAGTCAATATTCCAACAGGAAAAGACTCTCTTTCAATGAAGCAAAAATATCCTAATGAGGAAGTCATTGCTCCAGGTACCGTTATTATTTCAGCAGGTGGAAACTGTATCGATATCCAAAAAGTAGTTGAACCCGTTCTTCAAAGAGACGGTGAATCGATTTATTACATTAATTTATCACAAGATCAGTTTAAATTAGGAGGATCCTCTTTTGCGCAAACGCTAAATAAAATAGGTCAAGAGGCACCAACTATTACAGATGCTGTCTTCTTCAAGAATGCTTTCAATACCATTCAAGAATTAATTTTAGATGACAACATTCTTGCAGGACATGATATAGGAAGCGGTGGTTTAATCACTACCCTTTTAGAAATGTGTTTTGCCGACA
>NZ_JAQWTM010000060.1 GCF_029242675.1 Flavobacterium sp. | reverse complement strand
CAGCCGAAAAAAAAAATAGAATTAAGCTTACTGAAAACGAGTAAATTACTGGATGAAACAGAGGGGATTTCAAAAACGGGTAGTTGGCAATTGAAATCATCCACAAAAGAAGTTTTATTTTCTCCCGGTTTTATATCCATTTTTGAATTAGAGGATGTGCCAGCTAACGAACTTTATATGGCTTGGCAAAAAAGAGTAGATAAAAGTGATTTAGATGTACTAGAGGAATTGGACTCAAAAGTGTTAAAAACGGGAGAAGACTACAATGTGGTTTATAAAATTGTTTTTCCTGACAATAGAGTAAAATTTATATCTGAAACGGGAAGACCGTTTAAAAATAGAAATGGAGAGCACATTGGGCTTAAAGGTTTAATTCAAGATGTAACTGAAGCGGCAATTGCAAAGCAAAAAATACAAGACAAGTCTAAAGAAATTTTAGATATTCGAGCTGCACTAGATGAAGCAGCCATAGTCTCCATTGCAGATATTAATGGAAATTATACGTATGTAAGTGATAATTTTTGTGCATTTTCAAAGTATAGTAGAGCCGAGTTATTAGGCACTAACCACATGCTCCTATCTAGCCACGCGCCTGCAGAATTAACAATCAATATATTAAAAACTATTACTAAAGGTGATATTTGGAGAGGTGAACTTGAAACGAAAGCAAAAGATGGTACACTTTTTTGGAATAAAATGATTGTTGTTCCCTGTAAAGACAGTAAAGGACAGATATATCAATACATATCAATTATTGTTGATATGACGGAACAAAAGGTACTGCAAGAAAATTTGACGCATACTTTAGAGGATTTGGTTGAAAAAAATAAAGAGCTAGATCAGTTTTCTTATATAGTTGCACACGACTTAAAAGCCCCCTTGCGAGCGATCGATAATCTTGCAGGCTGGATTGTTGAAGATATGCCGCAAATGCCTCCAGATATAAAAGTAAACTTTGAACTTTTACAGGGTAGGATTTTTAGAATGGAAAATTTAATAAATGGTATTTTGGACTATTCGAGAATAGGAAAAGAAAATTTACCTATTGAGAAAGTTTCTATAAGGTTATTACTAGACCAAATTATAGATAATTTGGTACCTCTAGATCGTTTTGATATTTATATTAGCGAAAATTTGCCGGTTGTTTTTAGTGCTAAAATATTAGTTGATCAAGTTATTAGTAATATTGTTAGTAATGCAGTAAAGTATAATGATAAGAAAAGAGGTAAATTGAATTTTTATATCAAGAGTTAGATGATTTTCATGAATTTACAATAAGAGACAATGGCCCTGGTATTTCGGAGAAATACCAGGAAAAAGTTTTTGGCGTTTTTCAAACAATTGAAGCGAGAGATATAATTGAAAGTGCCGGAATTGGGTTATCAATTGTAAAAAAAATTATTGAAGGTAAAAACGGCAAAATAGCTATTGATTCCAACTTTAAGGAAGGGGCCAGTTTTGTTTTTAATTTTCCTAAATAAGCTCCTAGACAGTATCGTTATCAGTACAATTGTTTATTTTAGAATTGTAATCAAATAACCAAGTTCTAACTATTGGTAGATTGAGATTAGGATTGTTTGAGGTATTGTTTTTACTAACTTTAGTTTTTTACAAAAAATAAAAGAAAGTCAACTGATTAAAATTTTTTTTAAATAGAAAAAACCGCCAAAATTGTTTTTGGCGGTTTGAATTTAATTATTTAAAAAAAGTAGGGAAGTAAATTTTACTTTTTAATTAAAAACTTTACATCTTGTACTTTACCATTCACAATTGTTTTTAAGAAATAATTTCCTTTTGCTAAGTTTGATAATGTTAGAATTATATCAGAATTACCACTTTTTACATCATGTGAAGTTTGTTGGATTACTTGTCCATTAAAATTGTAAACAACAAGTTCAACTTTTACATTTATTAAACTGTCAACAGTAACATTTACAGTATTGACAAAAGGATTTGGATATATAACAACATCCGTAAATGTTGTTCTTTGATCAATTTGTGCAGAACAATTACCAAGGGTATCGCCATGTGCTAAATGGCTTGCAACTGCATTTTCATCAATGCAAATTGTTTTTCCATTATGACAGATCTCTACTTTAGGGTTTTTCGGGTTATTGCCACATCTCACGTCGATTACAGTCACTGTTTTCTCTGTAGCCGATATACAACCATTAGCGTCTTTTACTATTAAAGTATAAGTAGTAGTAGTCTCTGGACAAACGGTTATACTTGGAGTTTTTGCTCCATTACTCCATTCGTAAGTATACGGTTTAACACCTCCAGTTACCTCTCCAGCAGCAAGTGTAGTACACGCATTTTTAGTGTAACCAAAGTAAACTGTTGCTGTAGCAGTAGTTGGAATTGTAAGTAACGTAGGTTCAGTGATCGTAAAACTAGCTGTTTTTTTATTGTTTAAAGCATCTGTAATTTCAACCGAATATTGTCCCGGATTTAGACCTGTCAATTCGCTTGTTTTTCCTCCTGTACTCCAAGTGTAAACATAAGGAGCGATTCCGCCTGATACAGTTACTTTTGCTGTTCCATTGGCCTCACCTTTGCACGTTACATTGGTGGAAGTTATAGCACCTAATGTTAGTGCCTTTAGTTGCAATCTTGCTGAAACAGGGAAGTGATCTGAAGCTGTTTTGGTATAATTAGCATCAAAAAACTCATAATGAACTCTTGCTGATCCGTCAATATAAAGGTCGGCTAGTTCATTAGATACCGTAATATGATCAATCATGTTTTCAAAAGTAGCATACGATCTAAATCCTTGTTCGCTTAATGTTTTAGTCAGAATTCTATATCGAGCACTGTCCTTTACATAAGCGTCAAAAGTCGAGACTGTTGTTGGTACATTCGATACAGTAAAGTCTACATCATCGTTATAATCCCCTAACAATATCAAGTTTGCAGTCGGATACTGAGCATCTAGTGTGTCTTTCAATACTTCGACGTCAAATTTACGCATGTCATACTTTCCTTGTTCACCGCCGCTTGTATTGGCTCTGGCATGTAAGTCAATGATGTTAATCTGTTTGGTTTCTCCACCAATTGTTACGTCAGCGATTAGCATAAAAGGTAATCTTCCGCTAGCAAAAAATCTTGATTTATCAGCATCTGGATAATTCGCTATGGCAGTTGTACTACCTCCATTGTAATAGGGATGAATTGTTTCCAATAAAACTTTAGTTTTCACTGGTTTCACTGTTTTATTTTTGTAAATAAAACCTACTTTCTGCTTTGGACTAGTGTTATCGCTAGGATATGAGGTCGCTTCTGATAAAACAAAACTATAATCGTTCATTTCACTAACCATTTGAGCGAAAAGTACATCATCAGATACTTCTTCTACAGCGTAGATATCAGCGTCAAGTTGCTGCAATACATTTTTAACAGCTTCTTTTTGGATCGCATCTGAATTTGGTTTTCCTTTTGCTGGTGAATTTGTTTCATCACCAAACCAGGCTACGTTCCAAGTTGCTACATCAAAAGTTTTATCCATTGAAATACTCAAGTCACTTCCTGTTTGTTGGTACTTATTAGCACATGGGAAGTCTGTTCTCATTCTTGGGAGTATTTGCTGGGTAGCGAAATAATTTGAAACAACACCTATAATCTCATTGCAGTTTGCAGGTTGTGCAAAGCCTACAAGTTCACTTACATCTGCGTCTAAACGCAATTGAGCCGTTCCACTAGCATCAGTAATATTGATACTAGAGTTTCCAAACATCATTTCTCCTGGCTTAGGGAAAGTAGTATTTACAATTCGAACCAACTCCGCTGGGTGGTTTACCATTTCGTTTAACGTTATTGTTTTAACCTGTATTGGATTACTTGAAGGTCCGTTGTTAGTTACAGCACTTACCGGACTAATTTGAACTTGACCAGTAAAAGTACTTCTTGTTCCTGTGATAGTAACGGAATCTCCTATTTTGAACAAGCCCGCACCATGAACTGTTTTGTCAAATACAGCAATCGCACCTGTGGCATCTTGAATGTATGCGCTACCTGCAAATTGGTCCGAAACAGTCAATGTTCCTGTCACAGTTACAATTTCTCCATCGGCTTTTGCTCTAGCCTCAGCAATTGGTAATACTACAATTATTTCGCTTGCATTTCCAAAAAACTGTCCTTTGTTAATAGCTCCGTAAGTAGAATTTGCGGCTTGCCAAGTAAAATCAGCATAAGTAAACCCTGCTCCAGTTAATTGAAGTGAAGTTCCTATAGTTGCATTACTAGCCTCAGCAATACCTATATCCGTGCTTGTTAATCCATTTGCTGGACCATTGGTAGCAGTAAAACTACCTTCGTAACTTAAAAACTGAATTACTTTTCCATTTGGATCTACTAATGCGATTCCGTCAGGAGATCCGTTTTGTAGATTAGGGATAGGACTAAAAACGGTTCCGTAACCATTTAATTGATCTGTTATAACACCAGATAAGTTTATAATTGGAGTGTAACTTTTTCCGTCAGATCCATTGTAAGGAACAAGGCTCCATCCTGTTAAATTAATACCGGCATATCCAGCTATTTCTACTCCTTCACCAACATCTGTTCCAGCGTTATCGTAATGAATTTCATTGATGAATACTAAATCACCAAATTTTTGCCCTTTATTGGTTTTACCAAAGGTGCTTACCGCAGCCTCCCAAGTAAAATCGCTATATTTTGTTCCTCGCCCAACTAGCTGCAGAGAGTTTCCTACTGTTGCAGTACTAGCTTCAGCAATTCCAATGTCAATACTAGTCTTACCAATCGCTGGTCCGTTAGTAGCCGTAAAACTACCTTCATAACTCAAGAATTGAATTACATTATTATTAGCATCAACTAAGGCTACACCATCAGGAGAACCGTTTTGAAGTCCAGGAATAGCCACTGATATAGTACCGTATCCATTTAATTGATTAGGTATAATGCCTGATAAAGTTCCCACAGGATTGTACGTTTTACCATCAGCACCGTTGTAAGGAATAATTTTCCATCCTGTCACATCAATTCCAGCAATTCCAGCAATTTCGACACCTTCCTCAATGTCAGCACCTGCGTTATCATAGTGAATTTCATTTATAAACACAGCCCCTGCCGTTACAGGTATACTATTATTCAATGTTTTTACAGCCACAGTATTGCTAGCTGCGGATGTGTTATCATCAGCATCTAAAGCTACTACTGTAAAATTATAGTCAGTATTTGCAGTTAAAGTAGTAAAAGTGAACGTAGTGCTTGTTGTAGCTGCAACTAATGTGGTTCCATCATAAATTTCATAAGATACTGCTGCAGCTACTGTATCCCAAGATAGGGTAGTGCTAGTTGCAGTTGTATTGGTCGCCACAGCATTTGCAGGAGCAGTTAGAGGAATTTTGATGGTCGAAAAAGACTGTCCAACATTGATAGCTCCATAGCTACTTGCTGTCATAGCTTGCCAAGTAAAATCACTGTATTGGGTCCCTTTTCCTTTTAATTGTAAAGATAAACCAACAGCTTCTGTACCGTTTTCTACAACTCCAATATCAATACTAGTCATACCGTTGGCAGGACCGTTTGTAGCAACAAATACTCCTTCATAGCTTAAAAACTGCACTGCTTTACCTGTAGCATCTACAAGAGCTATACCATCAGGAGATCCGTTTTGTAAACCAGCAATTGCAACGAAAACAGTTCCAAAACCATTTGATTGATTAGGTATAATGCCTGATAAAGTTCCCACAGGATTATACGTTTTACCATCAGCACCGTTGTAAGGAATAATACTCCAACATGTTAAATCAGTTCCAGCAGTTCCAGCGATTTCAACGCCTTCGCCTACATCTGTTCCTACATTATCGTAGTGAATTTCGTTGATAAAAACGACTGAGGTTGTTGGAGCAGGCGGTGGAGTACCAGCCAACGTTTTAACCGCTACACTATTACTGCTACCTGAAATATTTCCTGCAGCATCGAATGCTTTTATCGAAAAAGTATAGTTAGTATTGGCAACTAAATCTGTAAAAACATAATTTGCTGATGATGAAGATGCAAGTAATACGGTTCCGTTATAGATTCGGTATCCTAAAACCCCAACATTATCTGTAGATTGTACCCAACTTAATGAAGTACCAGTAGCTGTAGTGTTTGTAGCAAAAAGTGTTGCTGGTACAGTTGGAGCTTGAGTGTCAATTTGAACACTACCATCAAATCTATTTTGCGCTTGAGGTCCGCCCCATATAGCTGTTGCAAAGGCAGGATTGTCAATAAAAGGATTACGATTACCTTGAACACCCTCCAAAATTGTATTTCTATTAAGCTCTACTTGAGATACTGGATCTTCAGCATTCCACTGTAAAAGCACATCAGGGATATCAGCACTAAAAGTTTTTGATCCTACAGCAACCACGTTAGGTAAACATTGATTACCATAACGCACATACATATACATTACCATTCGAGCTACATCACCTTTCCATTCATCACCCGGATACCAGTAAGTTCCGTTAATTAATTTAGAATTTCCAGTTCCAGCTCCAAAAGGGTAGTTGTTTCTTGTAGCATTTAAAGTAATGTCCGATGCACGCAAATGGTGCGCATCACTTCCAGGTCCTTCACTACCTAAATTAGGATTACCTAATGATCGTGCATAAACATGCTCTCTGTTCCAATTTCCTTGATTTCCCCCGTTAGCATCTTTTGCTCGAGTTCTATCATTTGTGATATCGGTATCGGTATCATTGTAACCATAAATCAACAAAACCTTAGTAGGATCAGTTGGATCTAAGTCGGTTTGCTTTAAAGCATCCCATACTCCGGGAGTATAGGTTAAATTTATGGTATTGCGGCTTATTAAAGTCGCAAGGCTAGTTTTTAAAGTGTTTCCATTTTGGCTAATGTTGGTTCCGTTGTAATAAGAGGGAATTTGACCAAACGAAATGACACTTAATAGAGAGAATACAGCAATAAAAAATGACTGTCTTTTTAAGTAAAATTGCTTCATAGTTAAGGTATAAATTAATCGATCGTAAATATATTCATTATCACATTTTATTTTGACAGATAGTATTAACAAATTGTTAAAATTATTAACAAAAAGTCTCCGTAAAAAATTGATAAATCAGTAAATTGAATAATTCAATAAGTATTTATGTATAAAACCGTTTGATGAGCAGTTTGACTACTTCACTTTGACCGTCAATTTAAAAGATATACATTTGCAGTTGGATATCGGGAAAACTTCGATTTTAGTGTCTAGTTATACCTTTGAAGCTGTTTGTTTTACCATTGTATTATGGTAGTAAACAGTAGTAATCCAGCTATTATACCATCGTCTTTTTTTTCAAAGCTTTTAATTCAACAAATGAAACAGTACTTTAACTTATTTGATTTTTCACAAAAAGTAAACTTTAAAACAGAAATCTTAGCAGGCTTAACCGTTGCCATGACTATGATTCCTGAATCACTTTCGTTTGCAATTTTAGCAGGTTTCCCACCATTAGTTGGACT
>NZ_JAQWTM010000040.1 GCF_029242675.1 Flavobacterium sp. | reverse complement strand
TCTTCTTCTCAACGGGCTGCTGTAGCGTTATTTTATCACGAATAATAGTGTAACGTTTCAGCTCGTAACCATAAATATTTAATTTTCGCCATGCCTTAGCCGTTGTAACCGCCCATCTCAACATGATCTTACCATCTTGTTGCGGCCTAGCCGTAACCATGATTTGTGGATCTTGAACGATTAGTGAGTCAGCTGTTTGTGAACTAACACTTGGCGTTACAAAATAACAAGCGATAATTAGTAGTATAAAAAAGCTTCTATTTTTTAAATTTAAATTCATATCATATTGCGATTACGCTTTTATTTTGTTTTCTCTATTTACCTAATTTTAGTACGGATTGGTATACGTAAATATAGCCGAGCTCCCTTTAATATTTCCTGGTAAAACATATTGCATCTTCACTTTGTAATCCCCTCTTTTAATAGATGGAAATATACCGTTAATAATGTACTTGTATTTTTGAACTTCTTGTTGATATTGATCTGCGTTATTCAAGTAGGTGTTAATTATTTTATACTGTACATCCATAAAATCTTGCTTATAATAGAAAGGCAAATTATATCGATAAGGCATCCTCGTATCTAATAGTGAATACGTGGGATTGTTCTCTAAATAACTAGCATACCAGGTTAATATATCAATAGCTTTTTTAGGGACAATACCCAATAGGTCTGTGTTTCTATCAAAAGTAAATTGGGGCTTAAGCGGATATCCTTGATAGATCAATGGATAAATACTGTCAATATAGTAACCATCATCTAAAACCGCCTCGGCAGACACTAATGGAACCGATGCTGTAGTAGGACTTCCTACTAGTTCTGACAATGAAAACCTTTCAGATGACTTTACATCGGTTTGAATAGCATGCACATCAGAATATATTGGTTCCAACAAATTTTTCTTAACGCGTTTGTCTTCAATTTTTTCAGCAAATGTGTTGTAAGCACTAGTTGTAAAATCATATACAAGCACATCTACAGTAGTACCTTCTTGAACAACTGCTTCGGCTTGACGATTTTTAACCTCTATAGTATTTCCTTCTTGACCAGTATTAGTAGACGTATAGTTTACTTCTTTTGGTCCTGTGCTGTTCGTTTCAGCTGGAGGCGAACTAACTACTTTCAGTGTATATTTTTTATTATTATTCATTTTCGAAAAATTAAATTGCACTAAGTCCTTACTCTCATCATAAGAAAGCGCAGAAGACTTAATGATACTACCTTCACTCTCAAAAGAAAGCTCTTGTGACCACGAAGAGCTTGGTTGAAATAAATAACCTTGACCACGTTTCAATTTCACATAACCACTGTTGCGCTCTGCTTGATAGAAATATTCTTGATCAACAACAGGATAAGCATATTCGATATTAGTTAGAGGAATTGTTTTAGGGGCCTCACCAGTAGTAAACATAATGTCCTTTACTTCTTTTGCCACCTGTCCATTTTCTTGTAATGTGATCCAGTTTTGCCCTTGCTTTTCTTGGAAACTTACTGCTACACTAACAGCAATAGGGCTGTTTTGTGGTAGAACATCTTTAGAAACGAAATTAGCCGCATCCTTACTTTCATTCCATACAATTGTTCCTTCAATAGCTTTCCCATTACTTGCTACTGTGTATTTATCTAGTAAAATTCGGTAGGTCTTAATTCCTTTGTCATCTTCTAATTCAAATGGTGTATCTACACGCATATTAAATACCACTTGAGGTACGGCAAATACATCTACATCACTACTACCCTCTTCTGGATTAACATCTGAAATAATTTTCATGCCACCTAAAGCAGACCCACCCACTAGTTCGCATTCTTTACCCAACTCTATTTTAAATCTAAAACGCCCTTTGACCAGACCTCCTAAAAGATTAAAATATCCTCCCATGTATCCTCTAAACCAAGCCGGATTAGGTAATTTTGCTTGCATCAAAACTGCTGCACCAGCTTTAATGATTGGAATTTTCTTTTTGACAAATAATATTTTAACCTTGATTCCCAACTCTCCTTGTAAATAGGCATAAGCTTGACCATTTGCATACCAGCCATCGATTCCTATTGGTCCGCTACCTTCACAAGCTGCTTCTCCATAGTCCTTTATCATAATATCAAAACCTAGTCCAGCTTGAAAACGAGCATAAAAGACCAAAAATGACATATCTCCAGTATCCAAGCTTAAATTCATACCAAATGCAAAACCTCGACCGTTACCTAAGGCATTTAAATCACGCATATAATCTAAAGATTGCATATCTACACCTAGAATTTCTGCTACTACGGCGGGTGGAGGTGGACTACCTGGAATATTGTCCCCAATCATTAAATAAGAAGAGGCCTCAAGAGCAAAGCTCCCTATACCTAATTTCAAACCAACTCTATCTGAGGGCGTTCCTACATGTAAATACCATTCATCTGGTGCTGCGTGAAATACTGCCCACCCAGCCCTACCTTTAGGCCCTACACCCTGAAACAATCCTCCTGGCGTATTGACAAAAATCTCCATTTCACTATGGAAAACATGATTTGCAAAATCCATTTCCATAGAAAAATTAGCATCAATTCCTATATCGAAGGTTAATCCTTCTTGAGGAAACGCAACTTTGCTATATTCAACTAGGTTACTTTCTTTTAGTTTATTTATTGCACTATTATTGGCACCTAAAGCATTAATCTTCTCCTCCATCTTAGCCAACTTCTCTTTGAATTTATCTCCAAATTTAAAATCCAATGCTTTCACAATATGCCCTTCTCCAAAGAAAGAAACTCTATTCAATCCACCATGTCCATTGAAAGCCATTTCGAATCCCACTTTACCATTAAAAGCTTTCTCATTTGCTAATGCGAACCCTACCAATGCTCTGAAGCCTAATCCTGAATTGACATCTGGAACATAAGATAATCCTGAAGGCACTCCTGCTGCCGTTTCACCTACTTTTTTTGTCATTTTATAATATGCTCCTCCACCAAAACCGTTAACTATTGCTGGACCAATATAAACCTTAGCTGGAGAATTTGATAAATCGGCATATGCATCTACGTACCAGTATCTAAAGTCAGTTTTACCAAACCAAGCAGATGCTGTAACTTTAATGCTATTGAAGTCAGCGTCTAATTGCCCATAAAATCCATTACCATAAACAGGATCGTTATCTTTTATATCTACAAATCCTTTCATTTTTATTGCCCCTAGATCTGCCTCAATAGAAATCCGATCAATCTTAACCCGATCATATTTCCAGCGACTTAAACCTTGGTCTTCCTTAAAGCTACCAATAACAGATAAAGATGTTCCTCCGGCAAAACCTTTGTCCATCATATTTACATCTACTGCAAAATGGAGAGAAGCTTCGGTATCATTAGCCGTTAAACCTATTTCTGAAATTGTAACTGGGAAATTTGCAAATTTAACTTCGCCTTCATACCCTAAATAATCGACTTCAAAATAAGGACTTTCTGTTTGAAGTTGTAAATTTTGAAAAGTTACTCCCTTAAAATCAACTGTTTTTTTTGTGGTGTCTGTTTTTGAATTGCTAGCTTGAATTTCTAGACTACCATGAAGTACGGCCTTAGGTCTAAACTTCTTATCTTTAACTTTTAATTCAACATAAGAATCAGCAGTTAAGATCGCTTTAGCTTGGAAAACATTAAAAGATATGGCACTGTTTGAAGTAACTTTCAATAGATACTCATCATTAACTGGATCTATTAATGACCTATATATCAGTGCTTTTTCTTTAACTTCAGCACCGTCTTTATTTGCTAATTCGTCTTTACTAATTTCCCTAGTAATGGGCAGTACTATTTTTCCGTTAAAGTTAGCTGCTACCAAGCTATTTGTCTCAAAAGCAGCTTCAATATGGTCAACGGAGAACTGCCACTTTGAGGCATCACCCTCACTAAGAGGCAAAATATTATCAACTGCAAACTTACCTGATACACCAAGCCCATCAATAAGAAGATCTGCAGCAGTAAAAACTATCCTTTCTTTACTGTTTCTTTTTTTAAATTGTTCTGGCAAAAGGACTTTTAATGATTTAACATATACTCCCCTCCACAACTGCTCATTACCGGGAATGAGATACTTTTGATATCCTGCAGGAAAGACGACATCTGGTGAATTACGAATATCACTAAAATCAAACACTGCCTTATTTACTTCAAAGATTAGCCCTGCCTTACCTATTCCATCCGTGCTTCCTTCCTTAGTTATTTGAAAGGCAGGCAAATCTATTTCTACTAGAATATCACTCCAGTCACTCACCACCGTCTTAAAGTGACCTGTAACCAGCGTATTGAGATAGCCACTATCTTCAATTTCCTTCTTAGGGATTACACGATAATTTTTGTCTAAGGGCTCTAGCATGTCTCTAGAAAAAACTACATCTGCTGAAATCCCTAAATCCTTAAACCCACTACAGTCAATGGTTACATAGGTTTGCTTGGTAATATCACCGGTTTTCATATCTAGACCACCTTTAAGAATCACCATCGTTTTTCCTCCATTAAAAGAAATGGGCATATCTCCAAGTAGTACTAAATTAGCTTCACCATAAATCCCTCCTTTGTGAGATAATTTAATATTCTCAGCACCAAAAAAAAGTTGCTTTTGCTTACCATTAGCGTCTGACTGTTGTATCGTTATTTTAACGAAGGCTGAAATTTCGGTATATTCCGGCGTAAAACGAGCTTTGCTTATTCCTAAAGTATAGGTGACGTTTCCTATCTTTTTCTTTATACCTATTGGTAGCGAAACCAAATTATTGGGAGACACCAAATCGATAAAATTTTGACTTGCCTCTAATTCGTCCATGACTGCTTTTGCCTCTAAAATCTTATCATTAGTGGGATCATCATTGATAAAAAGTTTACTGATATTTTTTTCATCGAAAGCAGCGTCGGTATTGAAATCACCGCTAGTTAGCAGAACAACACTGTTTAGTGGCGAATTAATTTTAGGAGTTGAATGTACTGTTTTGGGCGGATTTATCGGGCTATTAGCATGTGCTTCATTAGCCAAAGTAGAAAGTATAAAACAGAATAAAGCTAGAAATATAGTAATTTTTTTAATCATCGTATGTTAGACTAATTATAGTATTGATAAGACATTTCGATACTGTATAAATCAAAACTTCTTCATGTATACTTCTAAATTATAATGTAATACCAATTAGCCCACTTAATTGATCAGATGATTGAAAATCAGCAACCAGCATAGAGTAACAAGATTCTTTAATTTAGCACCAATCACAAGGATCTATAACAAACGAAATTGGAATAATGAAAATACATATCCTAATTTCCCACAAAATTAATCAAATTTTTATAACTTATTTAGTTTTTTTTTAATATCTTTAAACTTACAAAGTTAAACGTTTTGCTATTTCAAAAATCCTCTAAATATATATCGTTTTTCGCATCAATTTACTACAAATATACACTACAATTATAGCATACTATTGCTGTAGTTTTGTCCTGTCAGATTCACAATTAAATTGAATTGAAATCAGCCAATTTTTAAAATTTTATTATGTTAAACAAATTATTCTAAAAGCTAAAACAATAATATTCCCCTTTCAAGAGAAATTATATGTTTGCAGAGAAGGAAAAGGATTAACTTCGTTGATCCCACTAAGGGGCGTCTCACAAAGAAATAATGCTTGGCATTCCATGCCTGAACCTTTTTTGTTTTATAGCTTAGCCAAACTAAAAAGTTTGACACGCCATAAAACAAAAAATGCTCCCCTTTCAGGAAGCATTATTTCTTTGCAGAGAGAAAGGGATTCGAACCCTCGATATGTTGCCATATACACGCTTTCCAAGCGTGCGCCTTCAGCCACTCGGCCACCTCTCTATTTTGGTTTGCAAATAACACTAAAAAAACTGACTTACAAAAGCAATTTCTAATTATTATATCATCTCACCTCGCAACGGACTTTCAAAAACCTCCTTGAACTGCTCAGGTGCAATATCTTGTTGCAATAAATACATTAACTTGGTAATTGCAGCCTCCGTAGTGATGTCTTTTCCAGAGATAACTCCTATTTCTTTTAATGAAGTACTCGTTTCATATTGCCCCATATTAACACTGCCTCCGGAACATTGGGTTACATTAATAATGTGCAAACCATTTTGAATGGCTTTAGTCAACAATGATATAAACCAATCCTCAGTAGGTGCATTACCCGAGCCATAGGTTTCCAATATAACTCCTTTTAAGTTCGCAATATTTAGTATTGCTGCCACCACCATTTGGCTTATACCAGGGAATATTTTTATGATGACTACATTAGAATCCAACACTTTGTGAACCATTAACTTGGCCGGATCTTTTTGTGGTAAAAATAATTCGGGCCACTTTTTTAAATGAACACCTGACTCTATTAAGTGTGGGTAATTAGGTGAGGTAAACGCTTTAAAATGTTCGGCATTTATTTTCGTGGTTCGGTTTCCTCTATACAGTTTGTATTCAAAATAGAGGCAAACTTCACTAATAACCGGCGCATTATTTTCTTGTAAGGAAGCAATTTGAATGGCGGTTATTAAATTTTCTTTAGCATCCGTACGCAAGTCTCCAATGGGCAATTGTGAACCCGTAAAAATAACTGGCTTGGCTAAATTCTCTAACATAAAACTCAATGCTGAAGCGGAATAAGACATCGTATCCGAACCATGTAAGACCACAAAACCATTAAACCGCTCGTAATTAGATTCAATTGCCGTCGCTATCTTTGCCCATTCTGCAGGGTTCATATTCGATGAATCAATAGGATCTTCAAACGAAAGCGTCTCTATCTCGCAATCTAATTGTTTAAGTTCAGGGATTCGTTGTAACAACTTATTGAAATTAAACGCTTTTAGCGCCCCCGTTTCAAAGTCTTTACTCATACCGATGGTTCCACCAGTGTATAGCAGTAATATTTTAGCTTTTGAGCTCATTGCTGTACTTTAATTGATTAACTACTGGATTTGCATACATATCCAGTAAACCCTGTAAAGCAACTGGGTTTTCGGCATCAATTCGCATTTCGAGTCTACGCTCAAAAAGGGACTTTTCGCTTTCGGTATAGCGATCAGCGTAGGTTGTACCTTTATTGACTATATCGTAAGCGATATAATTCGTTGGCCATAATTTATACGATTGCAAAATGGAATCGTCAATCACTTGCGCTAAGGCCTGAATTTGCTTATTATTATTATCTACCTCAGCTTGTATTTTGCTAATTTCCTGATCTAATACGTCACCAATGTGAATGTGAATGCGTTTTTTCGGCCCCATAATTCCACTTAGTAAGGTCATGAAGTCCTCGTTCTTTTCTTTCACATAAACTTCGTTGTTGGTCTCTGCCAGTAATTGTGGGATTTTCAAAACATCAGTAGGATCATATTCGTAGGATATAGCAACAGGAACTATTTTCAGCTTTTTGAAATAGTCCATTAAATTTGCTTCATCAGATCCCATAGCGAGCATTTTCAATACTCCGGGATTAGTAGCATCATTACCATCTTTAGTTCTTCCTTCGCGTTGCGCGATCCAAACAGAACGATTTTCATGCTGAATTAAATGCCCAATGTATTCTGATAAAGTTTTTGAGCTTGTTAACATTTCCCTTGGTGACAAACCTCGTTGAACCAAGAAATTACGGTTCATTTTGGCCAATACATTCAAGAAATCTTTTTGTACTAGATTGTCTCCAATGGCTGATGCGGTCATCACTAACCCATGTTCAAATAAAGACACATTTAATAAGGTAGTATCTAAAACGATATCCCTATGGTTGGAAACAAAAAGATAAGACTCCCCTTTTTCTAGTTTTTCGAAACCTGAGGTTGTTAAGCCATCAGAACTGTTCTCTAAAACTTTTTGGATGGTATGGTATATAAAATTACATTGGAAATCGCGAATGGAATGTGTTTTTGAAAGCTGCTCTTTCCAAACCGACTCATCGACTTCAGGAAAGGTAAAACCCATCATCGCCTTCATCATCGGATGGTTTTTTACATTTAAAATGGCCTCATTTATTTCAGAATCATAAAAGGGTCTGATGGCATCAAATTTTTGCATTATTGGTTATTTTAGGTCACAAATGAACAAAAAAAATATTAATTTCTAGCTAATTACCCTCTCAAATGCCAAAAACAGCTTTAGAGTTTTCAGTGGTAATTGCTGCGATTTCAGCAGGCGAAACACTATAGATAGATGCTAATTTATCTACAACATTTACGAGGTAACTACTCTCATTGCGTTTGCCTCGAAAAGGAACAGGAGCTAAATATGGCGCATCCGTCTCTAACACAATGTGCTTCAAGTCGATTTGGTCCAAAAACTGATCTATCTTACCATTTTTAAAAGTTACAACACCACCAATTCCTAATTTCATATTATAAGAGATCGCTTGTAACGCTTGCTCATAGTTCCCTGAAAAACAATGAAATATTCCGTATAAATCCGCCGATTTTTCTTCTTCTAAAATAGCGAAAATCTCATCAAATGCGTCTCTACCGTGAATAACGATTGGTAATTTATATTTTTTAGCTAATTGGATTTGCTTTCTAAAAGCATCTTGTTGCTCTTGTAAATGTGTTTTATCCCAATACAAATCGATCCCAATTTCGCCTATAGCGTAGAATTTCCTTTTTGCCAATTCTTCCTCGACATGCTGCAATTCGTCAAGATAATTGTCTTTTACATGCGTGGGATGTAATCCCATCATCAAGAACATGTTTTCTGGGTAATTACGTTCCAGTTCGTACATACTTTGTGTAAAAGTCGAATCGATCGCCGGAATAAAAAACCGTGAAACGCCCGCGTCAATAGCTCTTTGAATCATTTCGTTGCGGTCTTCGTTAAACTCTTCGGAATATAAATGGGTGTGCGTATCGGTAATTATCATTATACTGTATTTGAAGCGTCAAATTTACAACTATTACGCAAAAAATGCACCAAGACATCTAAAAGGAAACCTAAGAAAACTAACATTTCTTACGCAACTCTCTTAAGTCTTGGTGCATCCTAAGTTGATGAACCAGAAATTTAATCTAACTTTTTCAATAATTTTTCAACCTGCTCATAATTTTCATAATCTTGAGGAATAGTCAATAAAATGGACTTGCATGCTGCATACTCTTTTTGTTTTAACTTCGACAGCGCCAAGCTCCAAATAGCTTTATTTTTATAAATAGAGTTTCCTGATTTTATATCATTAAAAATAAGGTCGGCTTCTTTAATTTTATTTGTTTCTAACAAAGCAACTCCATAATAATACTGTAGCTCAACCGTGTTCTTTTGTTTTAAAACAACTTCAAAAAGCGGAATTGCCTCTTCGTATTTTTTAGCATTAAAGGCTGTTTCTAACTGTTTCGCTTTTACATCAGCATCAGCTCGCTCAGTAAAATAGGCGTTTTCGTATTGATTGTAATCCTCAAATGCTGGATGTGAATTAGAATTAAAAACATATACTCCAAAAAGCAAAGCAACAGAGGCTGCAGCCATGTACATCCAAGGTTTGAACTGTACTACTTTCTTTTTTGGTTCCTTAAAATGATCTTTGGACACCGCTTTTAAGGTCTCTACAAAAGCATTTCTTTCCTTCTCAAGGCCAAACTTAACCTCCAACTGCTCATTTACTTGCTGGAAACTAGCAAATGCAGCAGCCAACTCCTGATTCTGGATCAACTCTTTTTCAAAATTTATTTTGTCTGCGTCCGACAATTCCCCTTGTAGGTATTGATCGAAAACTAGGTAGTTTTCTTCGTTCATGGCTAGGTAAGTTTTAAAGATTTAAAGCGACTATTTTCCTGAATCCACTGCGTTAATTGCCCCGTACACAAAGATTTTTTCTTGCGCACATATCCGTAAGTAACGTTGAGTTTCTCAGCCACCTCTTCCATCGATTTAATGGTAAAACTAAGCTTTAATACTTCCTGGCATTTTTCGCCTAACTTCTGGAACATGGCATCAAACAATTGTTGCTTCTCTTCGAATAATTCAGTTTCGGCAACCATATCTGTAGTGGATTCATTAATAGATGGTTGATCCTCGTTTATTGTTACCCCTTTGTTAGACGCTTTTTTCAGTTCGTTCAGCCATTTCCTTTTGCACAATAAAAAAAAGTAGGCATCAAAAGGGCAAGTTAACTGTAAACTTTTGGCTTTGGCTTGATTAAATAACAAGATCATTATCTCCTGAACAACGTCTTGCGCTTGATCCTCATCGCCCGAGTTGTTCCTTATATAGGAAACCACCTTGGGAACAAACTTTTTATATATGGATTGAATTACTGCCGAATTATTGTTAGCAAGTCCATCAATATAGGATTGGTCGGGATGCAGTATCGTTTTGTCCATAGCAAAAATTTTATTGGCTAATGTAAAAAAAGAAAATCAAATATTTTTCTATTTAAGGGGTAACAATTCTAAAACCATATTGATATAGTACTATAAATCAAATGCATGTTCATTACAAAACTGAAAATATGAAATAGAAAATCAAAAAAGCAGCTACTCGTTCGCAGGTTGAATTCAAAAAATTATCACCATGTAAAAAAAAATAGAAAACAAGGGGTAACAATTCAAAACCAAAATTGATATAGTAGTATAAAACCAATACCAATTCATTATTAATAAAAACATGAAAAAGTATATCAAAAAAATAAGACGCTATTTCACCAAAGTAATTTGGAAAATTATCACCCGGTAAAAAAACAAAAAAAGGGGGTAACAATTCAAAACCAAAATTGATATAGTAAAAAAAACAACAACCAAATAAAAACGTACACCATGAAAACAAATTTCAAAATTATTTTAGCAATGCTTTTAATCGGAATGGGATTCCAAAACACAAAAGCACAAGTTTCAAAAGTAGCTGACAAAGTAGCTCAAAAAACAGAATGGCAATTTTCAACTAGAGCGGGATATGATTTCCCTTCCTATAAAGAAGATTTTAAGTACATTGATTATAAAGGAGGCGTAATGGGCGGTGTCTCTATAAACCATTATTGGAAATGGTTTGGATTACAAACCGACTTTGACTACATCAAAAATAGTCCCAAAAGCAACATCACTGATCCATTTTATATCAGCAACACGGCCACAGCAGTAGCGGAACCGTACACAGATTTGACCGTTACAAAAAACGATATTACTAGAATGTTTGTAGGAGCAGGACCTTCTTTTAGACACCTAAGTAAAAACAATAAGTTTCAAGCTGAACTATCTTTACTTGCTGGTTTAGGAACTATCGATGGTGGAGAAATATTGGTCGAAGCAAAGAGAAAAACCGGAAGTGTAGATGTGCTTACCTACCACTCGGGATGGGACAAACAAAATCTATTAGCCGGAAAAGGACAAGCTCGATTCACCTACTTCTTTAACCAACACTGGGGGATACATGCAGGAGCGTATTACATGCACTATTTTGGTGGTGCACAAGAATCAGCTAAAAACGAAATACTTGTAAGCAAAGGATATTTAGCTGCAGGAAGCACACAACAAGTTTATTATTATGAAGCTGGAACTACTGCGACACAAGTACAAACTTCAGGTGGTCAAAACAACACGATTAATGCGTTTAACAACCAGCAAATCATTCGTGACAACAGGCCGGGAACTGCCAACTCAACTGATTTGAGACAAAAAATCGATTTATCTTCTATTGCCGCTTTTGGTGGATTAACCTACCGTTTTGGACCATCAAAAAAAGCACCAAAAGAAATTGTTGAAGAAACTAAAATAGCTCCAGTAGAAAAGAAATATTGTATTCAAACTACGGCTAAAGATAAATTCACAAATGAGATTTTACCAAATACCGATGTATCGATCAAAGATTCAAAAGGAATCGTCCTAAAAACAGCTAAAACGGATGCCTTTGGAGTA
Organism: Flavobacterium sp.; assembly: GCF_029242675.1. Lineage (GTDB taxonomy): Bacteria > Bacteroidota > Bacteroidia > Flavobacteriales > Flavobacteriaceae > Flavobacterium. Next base: position 7,266 of record NZ_JAQWTM010000040.1, on the reverse strand, counting down.
GTACAATTCTGTGATCTTTTACCTAACGACTATACAATTGAAGGGATGTACAACGAAGTGGCACTTGAGGGTAACACGGCTAAGAAATCGGAATTTACAAATGACAAAACACTAATAAAAGATGTTTTATATGCTGACAGCAATTTTATCATCAAAGGAAAAGCAGTAATATGTAACACTAATATTGCTATCGATGGAGTAACTATTGTACTTAAAAACAACCAATCAGCAATGCAGAAAAATAGTAATACCAATCAAAAAGGCGAATTTTCATTTCAAGCATTACAAAACACCAACTACAGTATTTATGGTAAAAAAGAAAATTATTTATCTCAAACGATGACTATCCTTACCAAAGACTATGATCGTAATAAAACATTATTCATTCAATTAGAAATATGTATGGATGCTGCTGATTGTGGAACTGCAATAGCATTAAAAAACATTCATTATGACCTAGGTAAATTCTTTATTAGAGAAGATGCAAAACCTGAATTGGATCGATTAGTACAATTTATGAATGACAACCCAGCGGTTAAAGTAGAGCTATCGTCACACACTGATTCAAGAGCTTCAAATGCTTACAATCAAACGTTATCACAATATAGAGCTGATGCAGCAGTAGACTACATCACTTCTCAAGGAATCTCAAGAGCACGTTTAACTGGAAAAGGATATGGAGAATCTAAATTACTAAACCGTTGCGCTGATGGCGTTGAATGCTCAGAAGTAGAACACCAAGCCAACCGAAGAACTGAGGTAAAAGTAATTTGCCCACAATAAAACAATAATATAATTCAAATTAAAAAGCGGTGAAATTTTCACCGCTTTTTGCTTTTACATAAACGTCTAATATTCCCTTTTTACAAAACACAGGCTGCTAAATTCTAGTACTCAAAAAAATCCCGGAAGCACAAGATAAAAAAAACAAAATAATTGAAATTAAGGGGTAACAAAAAACAAACCTGATTGATATAACTATATAAATCAAGTTTAACCATTACTCTAAAAAATAGAAATCATGAAAACACTAAAAAACATTTTCACAAAATTAAACAACGCTTCAAAATCAATTGTAGCACTGGGACTTCTTACTCTTACTTTTAGCTGCACGCCACCGCCAACACCATCAGCATGTAGCACTACTGGTTCTGATTTTCAAACGCTTTTCAACAACATTCTAACTAGTGTTCCCATGCACGATGATTATGTTACCATGGATCTAACCACACATGAATACACATTTACCATGTTAGCAAACAAAAATATTTGTAAAATAGGCTACCAAGGAAACGCGAACTTATTCGCTGCAAACGTTGCCTACACGATCGAAATTTATGACAATACTGCGAGCATGGTAGTTTACTCTGGTAATCATCTATTTAATTCGGCTTTTACTGATTACGTTACTCCAACTGGCGCTACAGTAGTTTTACAAAACGGCCATTCCTATACCATTAAAAGAATAGCTTCTAACTATTTAGGCAATATTGGAAATACTATTGGTAGAATATGTCGATACAATACTGGTGGCTTACCATCAGCATCAATCACAACAGGCGCCTTTATGCAAATTACTGGATCTAATTTTTACGGTACAGGCGGTCCGCTACCTTCTTTTGGAATCCCCTACATTGATATCATCTTTCAATAAAAACAATATCATATTAATAATAAAAACCAAAAAATTTAAAAAACAACTATTAAAAACACTAGAAATCATGAAAACACAAAAATTAAAAAACCCGGTACAAAATCTGAAAAATGCTGCTCTTTTACTTCTTGCTACAATTACTTTAGTAAGCTGTAACAAAGAGGAAATCTCCAATCTAAAACCAACAGCAGCAAAATTTGCAGCCATTAGAGAAACGGCCCTAGAGCATCAAACACAAAACTTTAACGCTACTGCTGGAGCCGGAACAATCACTCTAACATCAGCAAAAGGAGTCATCATCACTTTAAACGGTAACGCCCTTACTAAAAATGGAAACCCCGTAACTGGAGCCATTGATATTACTTATATTGAATTTTTCGATAAAGGAACTATGCTTGTTACCAACAAACCAACTATAGGACTTATGGCTAATGGCAATAAAAGCATATTGAAATCAGGTGGCGAATTTTTCATAAGCGCCTCACAAGCAGGAGTAGCTTTAGTTTCAACGGGAGTAATTCAACTTCAAATTCCTGCTCATTTAACAGGGACTGTTGACACCGGAATGGTATTTTGGACAGGCAACACGAATGATGAAGAAAATCTAGTTTGGGAACAACCTACACCCTTACCTTTAAATGCTGGATTTGGGCCAGAACGAGGAAATGTTGGATTTAATCACACCAATTATAATATGACTTTTGGAACTTTTGGATGGACAAACGTTGACCGTTTTATGAGCGACCCAAGACCCAAAACTACTATTTTAGTGGAAGCTCCTACAGGATACGACGATACCAACTCCGCTATTTACCTATCATATGATGGTGAAGGTCAAAATGCATTAGCCAAATTAGACACCTATAACTCTACTACAGCACAATTTAGTGAGCATTATGGCCAAATCCCAATTGGATTAGCTTGCCATGTGATTTTCGCAACAGAAGATAATGGGCAATGGAGATACGCTATCAAAGCGGTAACAGTTCAAGCAAATGATGTATATACATTCACTTTAGCTGAAACAATAGTTGGAACCGAAGGGCAACTCATAGCAGCAATCAATGCAATTCAATAAAAGAAATAACATATTTTTAACTAAAGCGGTGATTTGTTCATCGCTTTTTTTTACATTTAGTACTTTAATGTATTCGTATTCTCCTTTTTAGGAGCTAATCCTGCTATCCGTTATATCTTTTTATTGTATCGTAAAAACGATTCAATAAAAAGGATGCCACTACTATCAGGGCTAAAAACTATCTAGTTATGAAACAACTTTTAGTGCTTTTCATTTTCCTATATTTCCAATTTTCACCAGCACAATCAAAAGCCAAAGACACGATTACGCGTAGAGCAACTATCAATTACAATCAAAATAAAAATGTGGTTTCTTATAAACCAACTACGCCGCCTCTTATACCTATTTCAGGAGCACCAAAACCAAGTTATTCCTACTTATGGGAATTAGGCGATGGGCACTACAGTAAAGAAGCAGAGCCTAAACATGTATATAGAAACAAAGGGACTTATACCACCCAACTATCCGTGACTAATAATTATGACAACGGGAAACCTCCAGCCACACGTCCTAAAAAAGTAGTTGTAAACGAAATATCAGATGAGAAATACAATGAAATAGCGTCTATCGAAAATCAAAATGGATTCACCATTCAAAAAAATTGTGATCCCATACCTGATCAAGAAATAGTAGTCATTGTTAGCTACCAAAACCTAGAGAACTACGTATCCGACGGGAAACTGTATCTGTTTTACAACGAAAAACAATTTAAAAACAACAATTTTGAATTCTCCAACGTTCGAACCTATGCAGGCGAAAGTGAAGTACAAGAAAACACTATAGCATCAGTGGATGCTGTCGAAGACTCCCATTCTTATTTAGCATCGAATGCAAGTTCATCTTTGGCTACAGCCAAAAAATACGAAACCACAACTACCCAAATTGATTTAGATGCGACCTTACGCAATTCGTATGCGATGTATAAAAATGTATCCATTTTAGAATTTGAAGGAGCCAACCCAAAAGAAACTCGTAATGTGTTTTACACTTTAAAAACAACTCCTGAAATGATCAAAGACACCAGTGCCACCGTCACCATGCGCGGTATATTTGTCCCAAATCGAAGTTTTAAAAACCACAAAGTAGTTAATCTTGAAATGGAAATTGTAACCTCTCATGATCCCAACAAAATGGGATCTAATGGTAGCTTTTTAAATTACAGGCTAGTGCGTTTTAGAAAAGTAAATTTCAAAACACGATTTCAAAATAACGGCGAAGGTCCAGCGAGAATGATTCGGTTAGAGACGGATATTCCCGACATGTTCGATAAAAAAACTTTTAAAGTAGAGGACATGTATCCCAAATGTCCTATTTGTCCCAAAGACGAAGTGCCAACAGTAAGTTGCTTGGATACCATCATCAAACAAAAACAAATCTTTTTAACCTTTAAAAATATTTATTTACCCGGAAGCGAACAAAAAAATGTTACCGAAAAAGACAGTACGAAAGGCTTTGTAAAATACTCCATGAAATTCAATAAAAACTTTCATAAAGTGAATACCAAAAGTAGAACTGCAATTATTTTTGATAAAAACGAACCCATAATAACCAATTACGCCACTACCCGATTCTTACCTGGAATTTCGATTGGCGCTAAAGCTGGTTATAATTATTTTCACAGTTTAGAGAATGCGACTAGCTATTTCGTGGGAGCGACAATTTCGCCTTTCAAATCGTATCGTTTTTATTGACCCCCTGAAAAAACACTGTAGTAACTATCAAGCGCAGTGTTGACTACGTTTATGTATTTCTACAAATTATTATTAAAGTAATACGTTCACATAAACAAAAAGGCGGTCAATAAAAGACTACCTTTTTGTTTAATATAAGAATGTAATAAAAACAGCTAGAGTACAAAAAAAATTAATTTTGAGTTATAACAGTTTTTATAGCGTCTTCAATAACTGGTATACCTACTACAGCACCAACACAAGCAAAAATACCAACCATGGTTGCTCTTGTACATTTTACTGCATTACCACCTTGCATACCAGCCATAGTAGCACAAAGATCCAATTCAGCAGCTACAGCTTCTGTAGCAAGAGGTACCGCAGCACCATCAGTAGAAGCTACAACTAATGCATCTCCTGCGACAGCTGCAGTCGAGCAAAAAAGATAAACATACAATTTTGGAGCAAAAACACCAACTCCCATACAGGCAGCATACCCCGTCAATGTTGCTCCCATACATTCTAAAACCTTAACGATGGTCCCCGCATTATTTTCAATAACTTTGGTTAATATAGCTTTCTGTGTATCCACATTATACTGTAATAACTCAGGATAATCAATTCGCATCTTAACGGCGAATTCATTGGTTGCTGAGTTGAAGTCTGTTAGGTACGCTTTTTCGCTTTCGTTTACAGTTACTGCATTCGCTTTCATGAAATTATTTAAATACCTCACTTTAAATTTATTGATTAATAATTTTTGTACATTTATGTCTGTAGACATTTTAGTAACCAGTTCCTCTTGCGGAGTGATACCAGATGTTCTTGCGTTAGAAGAATTGGAGATTAACAGTGTACAACTTGTTAATACTAGTAAAATTATTTTTTTCATGTGATTGAGATTTATTTGGTTTAAAATATCATTCTTTTTGGAACAAATGCGATGTAAATGTAACGATGTCTGTTTGTTCCTAAGCTATAAGTTGCTCCTTGCCCGGCACAAGCATTACATTCCCCTACATACCTGCTCTCAAAAGTTACCGACTGACTAATCGATTTATTGGAATTTCTTAGCATAAAACTTCTTTGGCTAGCTGGAAAATTTTGATAATAATTTACTAAATTTAATTGAGTTTGGATATCATCCATATTTGAACCATTACCTGTGATCATTTGCTTAGTAGGTATGCCATTGTAAAGATTTGGCTGATTGCCAGTATTACCGATAAAATGGTGAACTACTGCAGTTGTAGCACTTCTCCAAACAAACATAAAATATAATTTATGATTATAATTCAATTGCTCATGGCGAAGACCATTTGGTAATGTCCAACTATCAGTTATCAATGCAGTCTTTGCTGTGTTTGACAAACTTGTGCCTTGTTCTGGTAAACCAGTTTTTTTATAATAGGAACTAAATTCACTATTGGTTTTCAAGTATAGTTCTAAATCTTTTTCTGTTTTACTAATTACCGCTCTGTTATTGGGAAAATCAAAATGAACATGAAATGCATTTTTAACTGCGTCTTGTTTTTCTTCTAACGTAGTTAGCGTTTTACCATTTATAACGTATGTCAAATCTTCGTAAATTCCAGTTTCGCTCTCTCGCTCATGTGTAGATAACAAATCTTTTGTTTCTAAATCGCTAGTAGCACAGCTTACCTGCAATAGCGACGCAAATAAAAAGAATACCATTACAATTTTTCTCTTATTCATAATATAATTATTAAATTTCCCTACTCTTTCATTGGTTTTTCGGGTTACACCATCAATAATTGCAAAATAATTAAAAGAAACACGTCTGCTTCAACATTAATATTAAGAATTATTTAACAAATATAACACAATAAAAAAGTGCTTAAATATCGCAAACGGCAACTACATATTTATTTTGGACATTAAATTACCATAAATAGGCACTTAATGTATTAAAATTGCTTTAATCAATAAAATCTAGTACATTAGGTTGCAAAAACCACTAAGACCAAAATGAATAAAAAAACAATAATACTAGTTGAGGACAATCCCGAGAATGCAAATTATATGCAAACCATTCTCACCAAAGAAGCGTTTGAGGTAATTACTGGCGTGGCTACTTATGAACAAGCCCTAGTTGCAATAAATGAATTGCAACCAATACTTGTTTTAATAGACATACAACTCAATAAAAAAAAGGACGGAGTTGATATTGGGAATTATTTATTAGAACTAGGGACAACACCTTTTATATATGTTTCCTCTTGCACTGATCCTGAAAATATAGAGCGGGTAAAAGCGACACGACCTTACGGTTTTTTAGTAAAACCATTTAAACCAATAGACCTAACTACAACGGTTGCCATTGTAATTAGTAATTTTAAATATAGAAATATAGAAATAACAAGCAAAAATTTTACAAGCAACAACAACCACATACCATTTGTATTGCAGCAGGTTATTACTTACATCGACCAAAATTTAGACAAAAAGATTGAAGTAAATCAACTCGTTGCATTAACCAACTGGGAACAACGAAATTTTAGAAGGATTTTTATGAAGTATTTACTTTTTAGTCCATACCAATACGTCATTGCACTAAAAATAGAGCGGTCCTTATCCTTACTTAAAAATCCAGAGATCCCTATGAATCAAATTGCGCTTGAGCTTGGTTTTAAAAATTACAGTAATTTTTTTGTAGCATTTAAAAAAAATAGGAACGAAACACCTGAAGATTATAGAAATAAACAATTTTTTAAATAAATTTATGCTGCTTATTTACACATAAATAACAACTGTTGTACCTTGATTTAAACCTGATTCGAATAGCATAGTGCCGCCATGCAAGGCTACCAACTCTTTAGAATACATCAGCCCAAAACCACCCT
>NZ_JAQWTM010000029.1 GCF_029242675.1 Flavobacterium sp. | reverse complement strand
AACATACGTGTCGCTACATACCATAACACACGTTTGTGGTTATTGCGGAATTTAGTGGAATTATCGTTTTTTATTAGTATTTTCGTTACACCGAAAATACTCGTCTTCGATGTCCGCAACATCCACAAGCGCGGGGACGTTAGTGGCAATTTTACCACAACCCTACAAAATGACAGAAATATTAAAACAGAACATATTAAAACAGAACATATTAAAACACATCTCACTTTCCGAAATAGAAATGATGGGCTTTTGTGGTTTGTTCCAAAATAAATCTATCAAGAAAAAAGAGTTTTTATTAAGAGAAGGTGAAATTTGCAAATTTGAAGGTTTTGTGACAAAAGGTCTTTTCCGCGTATACCATATTGATAATAATGGCTTTGAGCAAGTACTATATTTCGCTACAGAAAATTGGTGGATTACAGATATGGATAGTTTTACTAACGAAAAACCATCAAATCTATACATCGAAGCATTAGAAGATAGCGAAGTACTATTAATTTCAAAAAAAGACAAAGAATTTGCATATGAAAATTTACCCAAAATAGAAAAACTATTTAGGGTAATGACCCAAAAAACGCACATTGCTTTACAACGCCGAATAATAGATAATTTGAGTAAAACTGCCGACCAACGTTATATCGACTTTATCGAAAAACATCCGCAACTTTTCCAACGCTTGACTAATCTTCATATAGCGGCTTACCTTGGTATCAGCCATGAATTTTTGAGTAAAATCAGAAAAAAAAAATCCATTAAAAAATAGGTTAAAATTCATTTATTGAACTTGTTCAATGTTTTTGAATATTGAATGATTGCACCTTTGCATCATTAATAGTAAAACTTTCAAATATGAAAAACAGTATTTCAAAAGTATTTTTAACAACTTTAATTTTATTCAATATGGAATCACAAGCACAAAGTTTCAAAACAATTGAAACCAAAGATTTAAAACTTCAAGTTTACAACGCATCAGAAAACAGTTTTGGTGTAGCATCGGTAATTGTATCCGGGAAAACGGATGCCGTTTTAATCGACGCACAATTTACTTTGGCAGATGCCGAAAAAGTAGCTGCAGAAATCAAAGCAAGTGGCAAAAAATTAACCGCTATTTATATTTCTCATGCTGATCCTGATTACTATTTTGGAGTGGAAATATTCAAAAAATATTTTCCCGATGTAGTTGCTTATGCTTCACCAGCTTCAGTAGAAGCTATCAAGGCTACAGCTCAAAAAAAATTAGACGTTTGGGGAGAACGATTAGGTAAAGCGATTACTTCTAATGTTGTTTTGCCTCAAGTTTTAAAAGGAAACAGCATCGAATTGGAAGGTCAGAAATTAGAAATTATTGGTTTGGAAGAATTTCCGAACAAAACTTTTGTCTGGATTCCTTCAATCAAAGCAGTTGTTGGCGGTATTAATGTGTTCGGGACTACTTTTCATCTTTGGATGGCTGATGCACAAACCCCAGAAGCTCGCAAAAGTTGGATTACGGTTTTAGACAAAATTACTGCTTTGAAACCTGAAATAGTAATTCCTGCTCACGCAAATAGTGCAAGTCCATTCGATATTTCGGCTGTAAAACATACTAAAAGTTATATCCAATTCTACGAAGAAGCTTTGAAAACTAATAAAACTTCGGAAGCTTTAATGGCAAATTTGAAAGCAAAATATCCAACACTTACTTTTGAAACTGCCTTGATGATAGGTGCAAAAGTAAACACTGGAGAAATGAAATGGTAAAATCAATTATTTACAGCTTGGCGATGCTTCTTGCATTGTCAAGCTGTTCTTTAAATAAAACAGCAATGACAAATCTTGAAATTATAAAAAGCACTTACGAAGGGAAAACATCCGAAGAAAATGGCAAAAATTTGGATAAATATGCAGCCGAAGATATTTCTTGGACAGAAGCCAAAGGTTTTCCATATGCCGGAACTTATATTGGTTTAGAAAACATTACCAAAAATGTTTTTAGTAGATTGGGAAGTGAATGGATTGATTATAAATTTACTCCAGAAGATTATGTAGCCAGTGATGATAAAGTAGTAGCGTACGGAACATATACAGGCACTTATAAAATTACAGGCAAACCATTTACAGCCAGAGTGGCTCACGCTTGGAAATTAAAAAACAGCAAAATTGTAAGTTTTGAGCAATTTGTAGATAGTCAACCTGTAAATAATGCCATAAATAAAAACAGCCACTAACAGCTAGAGTTTCGTTGCGTGCGTAGCACGAACAATGAAACTCGGGTTGAACGGAACCGCTCAACATCCATCCCTATGGTTTTTTCGTTAAAAGAGTATGAAGAATTTTAAGAGGCTTTAACGCCTCTTTCTTTTTGCTGTAGTTATTAATATGGTTTATTGGTGTTTTCCTTCACTTTTAAACATACCTTCTCTTACTCGTAAAACTAGCCTTTACGAGGAGGTGAATTGTGGCTACTGCCAAGATACCAAGCAGGCGGACCGCGCTGATCAAAAATGGCTATTCGATGTAAATTCCCGATTTTACAACAGGGACATTTGGGTAAAAAAGGTTTCTTTTCTACTTTATTTAGTACTTTTACCTTTAGTTTTTCTTGTAAAAGCTTTAGTTTTTGGTGTTTCCATGTACTGCTTAAAAAACCATAATGTCGAATTTTCACAAACCGCTTTGGCAGGATGTGCAAGGAAAAACGCCTGATAAACTCGGCATGCGTGAGCGTCATTTGCTTCTTTGTCCCTGCCATTCGATAATCTTTGTAATCAAAAGTCACATTTTGACTATCTATACTTTTTATCCGATGGTTGCTGATTGCTATTTTATGTGTGTAACGCCCTAAATATTCTACCACAGACTTGGAACTCCCAAAGGGTTTCTTGGCAAAAACAACCCATGGTTTCTTCCATAAGTCCTGCCGAATTTGTTCATATTGAACTGGCTCTTTTTCTTTGAGTTTTTCGCAAAACTTCGCTCTAAAAACCTTCGACAAAGCTTTGACTGGAAACAAGAATTTACCATCACTTCTTATGTTTTTCCATTGACCATCTTTGTCCACTCCACCGCCTGGTACAATGCAATGCAGGTGTGGATGTAAGCTCAACTGCTGTCCCCAAGTATGCAAGACAGCAATCATTCCCATTTGGATTTCTTTGGTTTTACCAAATTGCTTTAGCGTTTCCCAACTGGCTTCAAACAAAATATCATACACTATTTTTGGCTGATGGATGGCCAATGAATTGATACGATCGGGCAAGGTAAAAACCACGTGGAAGTACGGCACAGGTAAGAGTTCGGTCATCCTAGCTTGTATCCAATCCTCTTTTTTGTTGCCTTGACACTTGGGACAATGCCGATTGCGACAGGAATTGTAACTGATGGATATTTTTCCGCAACTATCACAAGCATCAATATGACCGCCTAACTCTGCCGTTCTACATCTTTTTATAGCTGATAACGTGCGTAAT
>NZ_JAQWTM010000434.1 GCF_029242675.1 Flavobacterium sp. | reverse complement strand
AGTCGTCCAAAAGAAAACTTACAACTAAGCAAAGACGAAATTCCAAACAGCGAAAACATGAATCGCGAAGCTGGGGAAACACAGCAACGTCAAGTAACAGAAACAATCGTCAGAGATATGCCTAAAATCAATCGCAACGATACTGTAACTATTCAAAATGTTGCTAACGGTCAAACGCAAGAAATGAAATATAAAAAAGCAGAAGCATTAGTAGCAACCGGCCAATGGGTTGTTGTAAAATAACACTTCTCATTTATAAAACGCTAAATCCCCAATTACTATGGTAGTTGGGGATTTTTTATTTGTAGCTACTCCTGCCTTACACTTCAAGCTACTTGGTTTCAAACTCTTTTTCTTAGCCCTGTCAGGAGCTTCCGCTGGTCGCTCTGCCACCACTAGAAAATAGTAGTTTTCAACCTGCGTAGGCTTTCCGCTGCAGTCAGGGCTAGTAAAACGACAATTAGGTTGAACCCTATTGCTCCACCTCTCGTTTTTAAAGCTTACAAGATTGATACCTCTAAAATAAAAACAGCTGCAATTCCTAACGTTATCGTAACTCCAAATTCACCAATTTTCGTTACTTTCGAGAGAATGTCTTTTTTAAAACCATATAAATAGACTATTAAATAAAAATATACAATAACTTTTCCTTATCGTTTTATAAAATATCAAGATTAGAGACAGCGCTTTTACATTCACAATTAGGTTAAATTTGTATGCAACGATAATAACAAACTAAAAAAACAAATATGGAAAATAACACAAGTAACGAGCAAGGTAAATGTCCCGTAAACCACGGACAAACTCCTGCTCCAGATGGTACAACAATAGTTGAAGGAAATAATTCTGCGGCAGCAGCCAAATGTCCGGTTATGCACGGTTCCAATACAGGAAGTCAAGGAGCTGTAAAAAGCTGGTGGCCAAATGCGCTTAACTTAGACATTTTACATCAAAATGACACTAAATTAAACCCTCTTGGTACATCCTTTAATTACGCTGAAGAGTTAAAGAAATTAGATATTGAAGCTCTTAAAAAAGACATGCATGCTTTAATGACGGACAGTCAAGAATGGTGGCCTGCTGATTGGGGACACTATGGAGGATTAATGATTCGTCTTACCTGGCACGTTGCAGGATCTTACCGTACCTATGATGGTCGCGGAGGAGGTGGAACAGGAAACCAACGTTTTGCTCCATTAAACTCTTGGCCTGATAACGCTAGCTTAGACAAAGCAAGAAGATTGTTATGGCCTATTAAGAAAAAATACGGAAATAAATTAAGTTGGGCTGATTTAATGGTACTTGCTGGTACAATCGCCTACGAAAATATGGGTTTAAAAACATTCGGATTTGCTTTTGGACGTCCTGATATCTGGAGTCCAGAAATCGATATTTACTGGGGATCTGAAACAGAATGGCTTGCTCCAAGTGAACAACGCTACGCTGATTTAGAAGACCCGTCAACTATGGAAAAACCATTGGCTTCAGTTCACATGGGATTGATCTATGTAAACCCAGAAGGAGTAAACGGCCAACCAAATCCATTAAAAACAGCTGCTCATATTCGTGAAACATTCCTAAGAATGGCCATGAACGACGAGGAAACAGTTGCATTAACAGCTGGAGGTCATACCGTAGGTAAAGCACACGGAAATGGTGACGCAAGCATCTTAGGCGAATCACCTGAAGGCGGTGCTATTGAAGAGCAAGGTTTTGGATGGAGCAATCCTACAAGAACTGGTAAAGGACGTGATACAGTAACTAGCGGAATCGAAGGAGCCTGGACAACAAACCCAACTAAATGGGATGGTGGCTATTTCGAAATGTTATTCAACCATGAATGGGAATTAGTAAAAAGCCCAGCAGGTGCTTGGCAATACGAGCCCGTAAGCATTAAAGATGAAGACAAGCCAGTTGATGTTGAAGATCCAAGTATCCGTTTGAATCCTATGATGACTGATGCAGATATGGCGATGAAAGTAGATCCAATCTTCAGAGAAATCTCTTTGAAATTCATGAACGACCAACAATATTTCTCTGATGTATTTGCTCGTGCTTGGTTTAAATTAACGCACAGAGACATGGGACCAAAAGCGAGATACTTCGGTACTGATGTACCTCAGGAAGATTTAATTTGGCAAGACCCAATCCCGGTTGGAAATAAAAATTACGATGTCGATGCATTAAAAAGTAAAATAGCTGCTTCAGGCTTATCAATACAAGACATGATCAACACCGCTTGGGATAGTGCTCGCACCTACCGTGGATCGGACATGCGTGGTGGAGCTAACGGAGCACGAATTCGTCTAGCACCTCAAAAAGATTGGCACGGAAACGAGCCACAACGATTGGCTTATGTGCTTTCAGTTTTGGAGCCTATCGCTGCTGAATTTGGAGCTAGTATTGCTGATACCATTGTTTTAGCTGGTAACTTAGGAGTGGAACAAGCAGCAAAAGCAGCCGGTTTCCCAACAACGGTACCATTTACGCCTGGACGTGGAGATGCTACTGATGAAATGACCGATGCCGAATCTTTTGAGCCACTTGAGCCAATCGCTGATGGATACCGTAACTACACCAAAGCAGACTTTGAAGTTAGTCCAGAAGAATTAATGCTTGACCGCACCCAATTATTAGGATTGACCGCACCAGAAATGACAATTCTTGTAGGTGGTATGAGAGTGTTAGGTACCAATTTTGGTAACACTAAACATGGTGTTTTCACGAATACAATAGGTGCTTTAACAACTGACTTCTTTGTGAATTTAACGGATATGGGTAACAGCTGGAAACCTACAACACCTGGCTTATACGACATTTGTGACCGTAGAACAGGAGTTGTAAAATGGACTGCCACTCGTATGGACTTGGTTTTTGGTTCGAACTCTATCCTACGCTCTTACGCTGAAGTATACGCGCAAGATGACAACAAAGAGAAATTTGTTCACGATTTCGTAGCCACTTGGACTAAAGTGATGAACGCAGATCGCTTTGATGCAAAATAGGTAAACAAACTTTTTTAAGTTGATACTAATCCAAAAATCCCCAATTACAACTGTAGTTGGGGATTTTTTATATGCCATAATAAGTAGTTACAACAACTAGTTAAAGCTTCTTTCTATTAAAATGTGCCTATTCCAGCTATACGCTAAAGCCTTCCTTTAAAAAGCTTTTTTTATTAGGTCACAGTAGGAGCTTCCTATGGTCGCTCTACTGTTCCTATAAAAAACTGCTTTTGCAGTCAGGGCTACCGCTACTATCTGGGGCAGAAAACGAAATACAATTCTTATCGCGGATTTTCTTCAAAATAACGCGCTTCGATTCGTTTGATATCTTTTATCGAACTTTTGGCCCAAGCCAATCTTTTAACCAACATTTCCTCCTCGGATAAATGCCAATCAATCGTTGATCGTCTCAATCTATTGGTAAGATTCTGAATGATAATCGCTGCCGAAACCGAAATATTCAAACTTTCGGTAAAACCCACCATCGGAATTTTTAAAAAACCATCAGCGCGCTGCATGATTTCCTCAGATAATCCGTCGCGCTCCGTACCAAAAAACAAAGCACTCGGTTTCGAAATATCAAAATCCTCAAGTAAGCAATCATTGTCATGTGGTGTAGTGGCTATGATTTGGTATCCTTTACTTTTTACTGAATCAAGGCAACTTTTAACAGAATCGAATGTATTGATATCGACCCATTTTTGGGCACCCATGGCAATTTCTTTATCAATACTTTTTCCGTATCGTTCCTCGATAACATTAAGTTCTTGAATCCCAAAAACCTCACAACTCCGCATCACAGCACTCGCATTGTGCATTTGAAAAATATCCTCAACAGCAATCGTAAAATGATTGGTTCGGTTTTCCAGTACATTTAAAAAACGTTCCTTTCGGTTGTCTGTTAAAATGTTTTCGAGAAATTCAAGATATTTTAAGTCAATCATATTTGTTTTTATTTGCTGCAAAACTAGCAAAAAGAATCAGTTTTATTTATCAAACAACGAATTCATCACTTGAAAAAATACCGCTTCGCCCAAAGTTGTTTTTTTTACATCTGGAAAAATGGGCTCTTTCTCGTACTCCTTCATTTCAATTCCCAGTAACCGACTTGTATTGTCCATAGAATAATAATACCTTGAATTAAGGCTCATAACATTTAGTCCCGGCATGGGATGATAAAGAGAGAATGGCGTATCTCGTTTCGAAAAATCATAGGTTAGTCCATTGACTTTAAAAGGACTGAAATTTAAATCTAAAGAAGTATCCTCAAATTTTACAGTCTGTAGAGGAGACTTAGCGCTTTGAGAAAATAAAACCGAACTGCTCATAAATAAGAAAAGGACACCTACTTTGTTCATCACACTTTGTTTTAAAAGTAATTTTAACCCAAATTTATAAAATACAGTCCGATAAAAGCATAAATTCGTAACTCTAATAGAGATAATCGAAGCATTCAAAATAAGATTGACTTTATTGTATTGCAAATCAACAATGTATATCGAATTAGCGTGAGGGATTGCCGCGGTATCCTTTATGGGCTCTTTTCCCCATAAAGATACAGCAGAAAGCCCGTTCGCCGCGACGAACACGCTCAAATTATAAGAAAATGAAAAAAAAAGTAATGGTACTAACCGGAGCAGGAATTAGTGCAGAGAGCGGTATAAAAACGTTTCGTGATAGCGACGGTTTATGGGAAGGGCATAATGTACTCGATGTTGCCACACCAGAAGGCTGGCACAAAAACCCCGCTTTAGTTCTCGATTTCTACAATCAAAGACGAAAGCAACTGAAAGAAGTGACTCCCAATGCAGCACATATCCTTCTGGCCGAGCTAGAACGTGATTTTGATGTTCAAATCATTACTCAAAATGTCGACGATTTACACGAACGCGCAGGAAGCACGAAGGTATTGCATTTGCATGGTGAATTACTAAAGGTTCGAAGCACGGTAAATCCCAATTACATTTTAGATTGGAGCGAAGATTTAAACTTTGGAGATTTTGACACTAACCAAAATCAATTGCGTCCGCACATTGTGTGGTTTGGTGAGGAAGTTCCCGCTTTAGAAAGAGCGGTTGAACTCACTGAAATTGCTGATTATTTCGCTGTTATTGGTACTTCCTTGCAAGTATATCCAGCAGCTGGTTTAATCGATTTCACTAAAGCGACAACTCCCGTTTACTACATAGACCCTAAACCCATCAAAATACCGAATTTAAGGAATCCCTTGCACCTAATTCCCGAAATTGCTTCGAAAGGAATGCAACAATTACAAAAGGAGTTGATGGACTTGATTTAAAAAACTATTCCTTTTCGATTGTGCCCTTAATGCTTTATATTTGTGCTTTTACAACAAATAACACAACAATGACTACTTTAAACGAATTGAATGCTATTTCGCCTATCGACGGACGATATAGAAGTAAAACCATTTCACTGGCGCCTTTTTTCTCAGAAGAAGCGCTAATAAAATACCGAGTATTAGTTGAAATTGAATATTTTATTGCTTTGTGCGAACTTCCGTTACCACAACTAGCGACTGTAAATACCGATTTATTTGAAAGTTTGCGTGCTATTTACAAAAACTTCACCACCGAAGATGCGCTCTGGATCAAAGAAACTGAGAAAGTAACCAACCACGATGTAAAAGCGGTAGAATATTTTATCAAGGATAAATTCGAAAAATTAGGATTATCACAATACAAAGAGTTCATCCATTTTGGATTAACATCCCAAGATATCAATAATACAGCGATTCCGCTTTCGACTAAAGAAGCTTTTGAGAGCGTTTATATGCCATCATTAATTGGATTGATCGCTAAATTAAAAGAATTAAGTGAAGAGTGGGCACACATTCCGTTGCTTGCCCGTACACACGGACAACCCGCCTCACCTACGCGTTTAGGTAAGGAAATTGGTGTTTTTGTAGAACGTTTAGAAGAGCAAATGCGTTTGTTGTTTCACGTTCCTTTTGCCGCCAAATTTGGTGGAGCAAGCGGAAATTACAATGCGCATCATGTAGCGTATCCACAAATTGATTGGAAAGAATTTGGAGGAAAATTTGTGGGAGACACTTTAGGATTACACCATTCGTTCCCAACAACACAAATTGAGCATTATGACCATTTTGCAGCATTCTTTGATGCCTTAAAAAGAATCAATACCATTATTATTGATTTAGACAGGGACATTTGGACCTATGTATCGATGGAATACTTCAAACAAAAAATAAAAGCAGGTGAAATAGGTTCATCGGCTATGCCACATAAAGTAAACCCTATTGATTTTGAAAACTCAGAAGGAAATTTAGGAATTGCAAATGCAATTTTTGAACACCTTTCGGCTAAGTTACCCATCTCTCGTTTGCAACGTGATTTGACTGACAGTACTGTTTTAAGAAATATCGGTGTACCCATGGGACACACTATTATTTCGTTTGAAGCAACCTTGAAATGATTGAATAAATTATTGCTTAACGAATCTAAGTTTCATGAAGATTTAGAGAAAAACTGGGCAGTAGTTGCTGAGGCGATTCAAACGATCTTGCGTCGTGAAGGATATCCAAATCCGTATGAAGCCTTAAAAGGGTTGACAAGAACGAACGAGGCCATTACTAAAGTATCGATTCATGAGTTTATTGGAACGCTAGACGTTTCAGAAGCTATTAAAACCGAATTATTACAAATTGCACCTAGCAACTTTTTAGGAATCTAAAAAACAGATTAGAATTCGTAAAAAAAGCTATCTTTATGGATAGCTTTTTTTTATGAATGGCAAAACAATTTGCCACCGAGAAATTAAATAGTAACGTAAACATAGCCCAGATTGCAATGGAAAGCCTTGCAGGAAAAAAATCTATTTTTATGGCTCATGGCCGAGTGACCAAAGGAAACTCCTGCCAGAGCCTAATAAAAAAGATTTTTGACTAAAAGCTTGCAATGAAAAGCTGGATTAGTTCCCTATAAAAATCATGAGTACTGCAGCAACCGTAGCCGAAGCTACCACCCATTTAGAACCCTTAATAAGCGACTTAGGATTGATCCTAATGACTGCCGGGATTGCCGTGCTACTATTTAAAAAAATAAAGCAACCACTCGTTCTTGGGTATTTGATTGCTGGGTTCCTGGCTGGAAATCATTTTCATTTTTTCCCTTCGGTCAAAGATATTAAGAGTGTTGAAGTATGGGCTGAAATTGGTGTTATCGTATTACTGTTTAGCCTTGGACTCGAATTTAGTTTTAAAAAGCTCATGAAAGTGGGTGGTACGGCCTCGATTACGGCCGTCACCCAAATTATTGTAATGGTCCTGATGGGCTTTTTAATTGGGAGTTGGATGGGTTGGAAACAAATGGATTCTATATTTTTAGGCGTTATTTTATCCGTTTCCTCGACCACTATAATTTTAAAAACTTTTGATGAGTTGGGTGTTAAAGCCCAAAAATTTGCCGGTATCGTGATTGGCTCGCTGATTGTACAAGATATTGTTGCCATTTTGATGATGGTTTTACTGTCTACGGTTGCTGTTAGCCAGCAGTTTTCGGGTAGTGAATTGTTGTATTCGGTTTTTAAACTAATCTTTTTCCTGACCGCTTGGTTTATTGGTGGTATCTTTTTTATTCCCACTTTATTAAAAAAAGCAAAGGATTTATTGACTGATGAAATGCTACTTATAATTTCACTGGCTTTGTGTTTGATGATGGTAATTTTGGCTTCTAATGTTGGTTTTTCTCCTGCCTTAGGTGCATTTATAATGGGATCTATCATTGCCGAAACCACACAAGCGGAGCGAATAGAACACTTAATCAAACCCGTAAAGGATTTATTTGGGGCTGTATTTTTCGTGTCAGTAGGTATGTTAATCGATCCAACAACTCTTGTAGAATATGCCGTACCAGTATTTATCTTGACGTTAGTGACCATTTTTGGACAGTCTATAAGTTCTACAATTGGTGCCTTAATTTCAGGACAACCTTTAAAGCAATCCGTACAAACCGGAATGAGTTTATCGCAAATAGGGGAATTCTCGTTTATCATTGCAACACTAGGAATGACAATGAATGTAACCAGTTCCTTTTTATATCCTGTTGTAGTGGCGGTATCAGCAATTACCACGTTTACGACTCCGTTTATGGTTAAATTGGCGGTTCCGTTTTCTAGCTATTTGGAAAAAGCGTTACCCCGAAAATGGACCAAACGCATCGAGCGCTACAGTTCGAATGCGCAAGCGATACGATCCGTAAGTACATGGCAAATTGTTATAAGAACGCACTTATTGCAAATTGTGCTACAT
>NZ_JAQWTM010000426.1 GCF_029242675.1 Flavobacterium sp. | reverse complement strand
CTGCGCCAATGCTCGAGCGACCAATACTTTTTGTAACTGACCATCACTTATTTCATAATGTTTTTTAGAAGCCAAATGACTGATTTGAGTCAGCTCTAATGCCGCATTGATTTTGGTAGTATCTAAGTCTGATAAAGTGCCAATCCAGTTGGTGTACGGTTGGCGAGCTAGAGCCACTAGTTCAAAAACGGTCAGGTTGCTTGGCGGTAATTTTTCGGTTAAAACGATACTTAGATTTTGCGCGAGCTCTAAAGGCTGATAATCACTGATTTTTTTGTTATTCAACAAAACAGCGCCTTCTAGTGGTTTCTGAATTCCAGTAATCGTGCGCAACAAAGTCGATTTCCCTATTCCGTTTGCACCAATTAAAGCAATTAATTTGCCTGATTGCAGCTTTAAATCCAGATTTTTGGCAATAACGGTCTCATCAGTTTTGGTTTTGTAACCAATGCTGAGATTAGAAGTATATAGGATATCGTTAGTGTTACTCATTTTTATTTTACAGTTAAAAGAGGGACAAATTAGCCCATCATTTTGCGTTTTCGCACCAATAACCAAATCACGATTGGCGCACCAAGTAAGGATGTTATGGCATTTATGGGTAAGGTAATATCAAATCCAGGCATTTGTGAAACCACATCGCAAATAAGCATAATCGCCGCTCCGATGAGAAGCGTACTCCAATATAAAACCGAATGATTGCTGGTTTGGAATAGCAGTTTTGCAATATGAGGTACGGCCAAGCCAATAAAAGCAATGGGTCCCGCATAGGCGGTAATGCTTCCAGCAAGAATACTAGTGGCCAGGATAATGACGAATCGTGTTTTTTTGAAATTCAAGCCAAGGCTGCGGGCGTAATTTTCACCAAGCAGTAAGGCGTTCAACGGTTTGATACTAAACAAACTTAATAGCAATCCGATGAAAACAGAAACAGATAGAATACTTATGGATGTCCATGATAAATTACCAAGTGTTCCCATGGACCAAAAAGTGAATTTTTGCAATTGCTCCGCCGTGCTAAAATAAGTGAGTGTTCCTACAATGGCGCTAGTGAAACTCCCAAACATTAAACCTACAATAAGTATCGCCATTGTGTCTCTTAAACGGTGGGAAACCAGTAAAACTGCCAATAAAACAAAAGAGCTTCCTAAGGTGGAGGCAAGCACAATGCCGTAGGATGATAGCAAAATAGAACTGATAAATGCCGGCATAAATGCGGCTCCCAAAATAACAAAAGCAACTCCTAAACTCGCACCTGAACTGAGTCCTAACACATACGGTCCTGCTAATGGATTCCTAAATAAAGTTTGCATTAGCAAGCCACTTATCGAAAGTCCCATTCCTACTAACACTGCCGTAATAGCTTTGGGCAACCTATAATTAATGATGATGTATTCCCAAGTCGATTTACTCGCCTCCCCACCAGTTAAGCTGGTATAGACTTCCTTAAACGGAATCGTAATGGAACCCAAGCTAATGTTGATAAAAAACAGAGCAATTAGCCCTAAACCGAGTAAGGAAAATAGTAAAATATTTCGTTTTTTCTGGATCAATTTAGTTCAGTTTTTGTGCAAAGGTAAACGTATAGTTGGGAAGTAATTCAGGATGAAATATTTTGATATAATCTTTTAGAACTAAATCCGGACGGCTGGCTGCGGTTTCATAATAAATAGTTCCGCCAGTTGCACCTAATTTGCCTTCGAAAGTATAAACTTGCTTGGTTTTAAAAGCGTCAAACTGACTGTAGTGCGGGTTAATTGCATTCAATTCGGTTACTGTTTTATAAGGTCCCGAAGCAATCCAGTACTTGGCTGTTTTGGCTTTTTCGAGTACTTGCTCGAAAGAAAGACCAATGCTTCCGGTTCCAGGAACATTAGACCAAAGGTAATTGGCTTTGGCATCTTTCAAAAATTGTGCTACCCAACTGTTGGCTTTGGCCACATACCATTGGTCTTGGTACATGGAACCATATAAAACCGTTGCTGTTGGTTTTTTGGTCGCGACCACCGCTAGTGCATCCTTATAATTTTTTACAATGGCGTCATATTGCGTTTTAGCTTCTTTTTCTTTACCAAAAAGCGCTCCGTACAGTTTAATCCATTCAGCTTTACCAAGGGGAGATTGCTCCATCCAATCGGCTTGAATGAGCACTTTTAAACCGCTTTTGGTTAAATTGTCTAGTGTAGGATTATTGTTGTCAATAACAAAAGTCACAATAAGTTCAGGACTGCTATCGATCAACATTTCCATATTTAGTTTTTCGTTTTGACCAACATTTTTGACAGTTCCGTTGTCAATTAATTTTCTGGTTTTCACTGAAGAAATAAAGTCGGTATGCGGGAATCCAACAAGTTTATTTTCGACACCAAGCATTTCTAAATAAGGAATAATCGTGGTTGAGGTAACAACAATCGACTGCAAGGGCACTTGGATGGTATTGTATTTTTGTAAGCTATCAGGGACGGTAGCATTTTTTTCTTTAAGGATGTAGGTAAAGTCTTTTTCGGCATTAGGCCAGGGGTTGACTACTTTTACAATCGAATAACCATTTTGTTTGTAAATGGCTAAGCTTGTTGCGTATTCGATTTCATTTTTAGAAATTGAGTTGGTTTTGCTGTCGCTCTTTTCAGTTTTTTTACATGCGGTTAGCGTAAAAAAAACAAATACAAAAAGAATACGGTAGGAATAGATTTTCATGCTGCGATTTTAGAACTAGGACAAAGGTAGAAGAAAATACAAAAAATCTTGTTTATTTTTTGTTCAAAAAAAATCAACAAATGCTATCTTTACCAAATGAATGCCATAAAAGTGAAACATTGTTCTAGTTGCTCAACTCCTTTTGACTGCGGTGACACAACTGCCCAAAGTTGCTGGTGCAACAATTACCCACCTTTATTTGTGCCAACCACTGCTATTGATTGCCTTTGTCCTGCATGTTTTGCAGCAGCCAGTTCGGATAAAATTGATGATTATATAAATAGTTTAACTCCCGAAACGATTTTAGATAATAAAGTAACGGCATTACCAAAAGCCGCTCAATTAATTGAAGGGATTGATTATTATTTAGAAAACGGTAATTATGTTTTCAAACCTTTTTTTCATCTCAAGAGAGGCAATTGTTGCGGAAATGGATGTAGGCATTGTCCTTATTAATTTAGAAAAATAAATTCATGATATATTTAATTACAGGAGGCGAACGTTCAGGAAAAAGTAGTTATGCCGAAAATTTGGCTAAGGAACTAGCGGCTAAACCGATGTACGTTGCTACGGCGAGAAAATGGGATGCTGATTTTCAAAAAAGAATTGATCGCCACCAAAAAGACCGTGACGAACGCTGGGTAAATATCGAAAAAGAAAAGTACTTGAGTGAAATTGATTTTTCAGGAAATGTCGCAATCGTAGATTGTGTCACGTTGTGGTTGACGAATTTTTTTGTGGATACTAAAAATGATGTAGCCCTTTCCTTGGAACAAGCTAAGGCCGAATTTGACAAAATTGCAAATCAAGAAAATACAACCATTATAATCGTGACTAATGAAATAGGAATGGGTGTTCATGCTGATACATCTATTGGTCGAAAATTTACCGAATTGCAAGGTTGGATGAACCAATATATTGCCAAAAAAGCAGAAAAAGTAGTATTAATGGTTTCGGGAATTCCGGTAACGATAAAAGGGTAATTATGAATTTCTTGACTTCTTGGAGCGGTGGAAAAGACAGCTGTTACGCGATTATGCAGGCCGTTGATCAAGGCTTAGATCCGAAAGTGTTACTAAACATGATGAATGAAAACGGTAAAGTATCTCGTTCTCATGGACTACCGCTATCTATTTTAAACCAACAAGCTGAAAAAATGCAGTTGCCACTCGAAGGGATTCCGGCAACTTGGGGCGATTATGAAGCTAAGTTTATTAGTACTTTGAAAACGCTTAAAGCAAAATATACGCTTGATGCCGCAGTTTTTGGAGATATCGATTTGCAAGCGCACAAAGATTGGGAAGACAAAGTATGCGAAGCATCTGGTTTAAAAGCAGTTTTACCTTTGTGGCAGCAAGATCGGCTGACGTTAGTTAACGAAATGATCGATAAAGATATCGAAACGATGATTGTTTCTTGCAATACCACGATGGGCGAAGAATATTTAGGTTGCATTTTATCAAAAGAATTAGCAATTGAGTTACAACAAAAAGGGATCGATCCTTGTGGAGAGAACGGCGAGTTTCATACCTTGGTGCTTGATTGTCCGCTTTTTTCAGACCGAATTAAGCTCCCTCAATTTACAGCAACTACTTATCAGGATTATTGTTTTATAGTTTGGGAAGATTTTCGTTAGCAATAAACTCAAACTGAAATTTTAAATACACAACTGGATGACTTATTTAGATGAGATTTTACAAGCACGTCGCGATACCCGTCATTTTACGAATGAGGAAGTGCCCGATGCGGTAATCAACAAAGCATTGCAGGCGGGGCATTGGGCGCCATCTGTGGGTTTGACCGATGCTACAAAATATTATCTAATCAAGTCCGATGAAATAAAAAAAGCCGTTAAAGCATTGTTTGTAGAATACGACAATAAAGCCGCCAATCAAACGGACAACGAGCAACAAAAAGCAGCTTACAAAGCATTAAAACTAGAAGCAATCGAAGAGGCGCCCATTGGTTTGGTGATTTGCTACGATCGATCGGTTTTGAATAATTTTACCATTGGTACCGTTGGAAGTAACGAGGCGATTAAATTTAGTGCCGTTTGTGCTGCTCAAAACATTTGGCTTTCCTTGACCGAGCAAGGTTTTTCGATGGGTTGGATTTCGATTTTAAACTATTATCAATTCAAGCAATTATTAGGATTGCCCGAACATCTGGAACCGCTGGGGTATTTTTGCGTAGGCAAACCCGCCACTAATTATGACAACCAACCCATGTTGCAGCAACTGAATTGGAAACAAAAATCGGATGTTCCTTTTGTAACAGAAATAACAGAACCACAATATAAGGCTGAGACTATAACAGAATCGAAAGTGTCTCGATTACAAGAGATTTCAATTACCGACGCTCTGAAAGCAAAAATTGACAGTAAAACCAAACCAACAGGATCTTTAGGAATGCTGGAGGAATTAGCGCAACAAATAGGTGAAGTCTTTCAAACATTAAATCCAAAAATAATACAACCCAACTTAGTAGTTTTTGCTGCGGATCATGGTATTGCCAATCATGGTGTAAGCGCGTATCCGCAGGATGTAACCCGACAAATGGTGACTAATTTCCTTGAAGGTGGTGCGGCGATTAATGTTTTTTGTAAACAAAATAACATCAAATTATCTATTGTAGATGCGGGTGTGAATTATGATTTTGCTCCAAACACTAATTTGATTGCAGCGAAAGTTGGTAATGGGACGCAGTCCTTTTTGCATGTGCCTGCTATGAGTACAACCGAATTTAATTTGTGTTTTTCAAAAGGAAAGGCCGTTGTTGAAACTATTGCAAAAACGGGCAGTAATTGCATAGCTTTTGGTGAAATGGGCATTGGGAATACGTCGACAGCTTCGGTTTTGATGAGTATTACTACCCAAATTCCGCTTGAAAAATGTATCGGATTAGGAACTGGTGTAAGCAATGCAAGATTAAAAGAGAAACATAAAATACTGCAAAAAGCAGTAGATAATTATTCAGGTTCCGATAAGCTAGAGGATAAGCTGGCTTACTTTGGTGGATTCGAAATACTACAAATGGCATCGGGCATGTTGACGGCCTATGAAAACAATATGCTGATTCTCGTAGACGGTTTCATATGTAGTGTAGCTTTTTTGATTGCGCATCAAATGAATCCTGAAATTATCAAGAACGCTATTTTTTGTCATTGCTCAGCGGAGCAAGCCCATGTAAAAATATTGGAATTCTTAAAAGTGAAACCTATTTTGCAACTAGGATTACGCTTGGGTGAAGGCACGGGTTGTGCTCTTGCTTTTCCAATTATACAATCAGCTGTAGATTTTTTGAACGAGATGGCCAGTTTTGAAAGTGCCAACATTGCTGCTAAATTGCAGTAAATTGCAGTCATTTGGTATGGTTTATCACTCTCGAGATTCTTTGGCTACAGCCAAATTAATGCTTACATCTTAATACAATTATGAAAAAAGAACTCCATATATTTTTTACTGCTTTAATGTTTTACACTCGGATTCCTTGTCCTAAAAACATTGACCACAATCCTGATTATTTAAACAAGGCATCGCGCTATTTTCCTTTGATTGGTTGGATAGTAGGAGGGATTGCATTTGTAGTTTTTAGCTTTTTTCAATTTTTAATGACGCCTGAGCTTGCAGTGATTATCGCTATGATTGCCTCCGTATTGGTGACAGGTGCTTTTCATGAAGACGGTTTTGCCGATGTTTGTGATGGTTTTGGTGGTGGCTGGACCAAAGCGAAAATCCTCCTGATTATGAAAGATAGCGCCATTGGAGCTTATGGAGCGATAGGTGTCGTGCTATTATTTTTATTAAAATACCAAACCTTATCTTTTTTGGTTTCGAAATCAGATGCACTGACATTTCAAGGGCATTTAATGGTTTTTTTATTATTTATTTCGGGCCATTCTTTGAGCCGATTTGCAGCAATTTCAATTGTTTTTACGCATGAGTATTCGCGAGAAGACGCTACAAGCAAAAGCAAACCTATAGCGCAAAATTTTTCTTGGCGAGAAGTCGTTGGCGCTTTCTTTTTTGGCCTATTGCCATTGCTTTTTTTGATGTGTTTTCAATGGCAATTGATCTTGGTACTGCTACCTATTTTCGTGGGTCGGTTTTTCTTATCGCGCTATTTTCAAAAGTGGATTGACGGTTATACAGGAGATTGTCTAGGCGCAACGCAGCAAGTATGTGAAGTTTTATTTTATTTATCAGTTATAGTGATATGGAAGTTTATTTAGTACGCCACACCGAAACAGTTTGTGAAAAAGGAATCTGTTACGGGCAATCGGATGTTGCCATTTTAGAACCTTTTCTAGATTTATTCGAATCCATCAAAAAGCAACTTCCGGAGGATGCAATCGTATATTCGAGTCCATTAGACCGTTGTTCACAATTGGCTCGTTATATTTCGAAAGATCTAATTACGGATTCCCGCTTAATGGAAATGAATTTTGGTGACTGGGAACTTAAAAGGTGGGATGAAATCCCTTCTGATGACATTACGCCTTGGATGAATGATTTTGTTAATGTAGCTGTGCCAAACGGAGAATCATTTGTGCAATTACACCATCGCGTACTAGATTTTTTAAATAAAGAAATTGAAACAGCTAGTTCAAGACCGGTAGTAATTGTTGCTCATGCTGGTGTTATTCGAAGTATTCTTTGTGAAATTTCAGGCTTACCATTAAAGGATGCTTTTACGAACAAAGTTGATTTTGGATCCGTACTAAAGGTCGAATTATAGTCTTTATTTTGACCTATAATAAATGTTAGTTTTCTTCTAATTATATGTTATATTTGCCGCCGTATTGAGGTTGCTGTTTTATGATTATAAAATAGCATTAAAAGGGAATTAGGTGAAATAATACCGAGAGCTACTTTTTGATTGTACTAAATCAAAACGAGTGTATCTAAATTTTTAAATCCTAAGCTGTACCCGCAACTGTAAGCTAATACGCTTGTTTTTATCTACAAAACCATTGTTCGTTTCGGCGGATGAGAAGGTCAACAACAAGACGCAAGCCAGGAGACCTGCCTACTACATCGAGTATCAAACTTTCGGGAAAAAAGGTTTGGGTATGGGTCATTCTATGCTTTTCTCCCATTTATTAGTCATGTAACAGATCATAAACTGTTGCTAAATTTAACAAAATGAACAAAAAAATCGTTCGTATCAGTGCGCTATGTCTATTAGTGAGCGCTTGTACATTTGCGCAAAAAAAAGGAATCGTACTTCCTGTTTCCAATGAATTGGATGAAGTGGTGATTACCGACTCTAAATTTGCTTTGCCTAAGGAGAAATCAGGTAAAGTAATTATTAAAATTACTGCCGAAGACTTAAAGAAAAGGCCAGGGCAATCCGTAGCTGCCGTATTGAGTACTGTTGCTGGTGTTGAAATCAATGGAAATCAGAGTAGAAACGGAAAAGATCTAGGTCTGTATATCAGGGGTGGAAGAGGACATCAAGTTTTAATTCTAGTAGATGGCGTTCCTGTTACTGATGCTTCAGGGATTAACTTGTCTTACGATTTACGCTTGTTAGCTGTGGATCAAGTTGAGAGTATCGAAATCATGAAAGGCGCTGCTAGTACATTATATGGTTCAGGTGCTGCGACAGGAGTGATTAACATTACTTTGAAAAAAGCGGATAAAAAAGCAATTGCAGGAAACGTTTATTTAAACATGGGAACGCAAGGTGTTGCTAAAGAAAATAGTACCAAGATAAACGACTATAATCAAGGTTTCTCTTTCAATGGGAAGTCGGATAAGTTTAATTATTTTGCAGCTGTAAATAGTACGGAAACAACCGGTATTTCTGAAGCAAAACCTGCCGCAAAAAACGTTGTATTTGAGCAAGATGCTTTTTCGAGAGTAAATTCAATTATAAAGTTTGGTTTTACACCTAATAAAAAACTGTCTCTCGATTTTTTTACTAGCTATGATAAATTAAAAAATGAATTTGATAGCGGATCATTTGCGGATAATAAAGAAAATTTTTCAACCTCAGAGCAATATCGTATTGGTTTTTCACCAAAGTACAAGTACAATGGCGGAGAAGTTGTACTGAACTCAAGTGCAAGTTCAATTGATCGCGAATTATTTAATTTTGGTAGCTTTTCGTACTACAAATCTCGAAATGTAAATGCCGATCTATTCAATAAGTACACTATTATTCCAGAATTATTTATCGTAACCGGAACGCAGTTTCAGTTTTATGAAATGTCAAATAAAAGTGATTATGCCTACATACCGGAAACTTTAGCTAAGTTTACGATGTTTGATCCTTATGCAACTGTGGTGTACAATGCTGAATCAGGTTTCAACCTTAATGCTGGTGCACGTTATACGATGCATAGTAAATTTGGGAATAACCTAGTTTATAATGTAAACCCTTCCTTCCAGCTTTCGACTTTGCCTTTAAAGTTAGTTGCATCGTATAGCACTGCATTTGTTGCACCTAGTTTGTATCAACTGTACTCTGAATATGGTGACTTAAATTTGGCGCCTGAGAAAGATGCTACTGTCGAATTTGGTTTTGAAGCTCGATTGCTTAATAAGAGAGTAACGGTAACTTCCATTGCATTTTTTAGAGAAGAAACGGATGCTATTGGTTTTGATTTAACTTCGTATCAATATTTTAATGTTTTAGGGAAAAATAAAGCAAGAGGTGTAGAGACTACTTTACTTTTCGATTTAAATAGTAAAATTCGTTTCAACGCCAATTATACTTTTACTGATTTAGAAAGACAATCTCGTATTTTGAATCCAAAAAATAAAGTAAATGCCGGAATTGATTTTCAAGCAACCGAAAGACTAGCGTTTAGTGCAACCTACCAATTTGTTTCAGATAGATATACGGAATACACAACCTACCCAGCTCCTGCGTTTAACCCTGTTTTAAATTCAGAAATTCTAAAAAATTATCAATTGGTTAATGCAAACATTCGATACGTATTGATCAAAAACAGAATGAATATTTTTGCATCTGCTGATAATATATTAGATAAAGACTTTGTTGAGGCAAGAGGTTTTAGTACTAGAGGTCGCAACTTTAAAGTAGGATTAAATATTAGTTTGTAATAGTTAAGTAGTAGTCATAAAAAAAGCTTTGTTTCTTGAAACAAAGCTTTTTTTGATATAGGGTAATCACGAATTAATAATTAGGTAGAATTAAATTCAAAAGCTTCTTTGTGAGTCGCTGTTAGTAATTTGATTCAGAAACAAACTTAAAAAAATATATACATAAAAGTCTTAAAATTATATTAATTTTTTACTAGGAACTAGAACGAATACGAATTCTGCCGATTTTTACGCGACTATACTACTTAAAAAAAAGAATGACAATTTGACATTTTTAAAGATTTGGCAGTACTTTTGCCATCCAAAGGAAAGTGCAAAAATGAAGTTTAAGAATATATTTAAAAATACAAGTAATATGGCTGCTGAAAATACAGAAATCGATCAAAATTTAGAAGAGGTAACGATTGAAAATAACACAACTGAAGAGCAAGTTGCTGTTGAGGAATTAACTGTGGAAGAGCAATTAGCAAAGGACTTAGCACAGGAAAAAGACAAGTTCTTACGATTGTTTGCTGAGTTTGAAAATTATAAAAGACGTACTACTAAAGAGCGCATTGAATTGTTTAAAACAGCAAATCAAGAGGTTTTATTAGCAATGTTGCCAGTATTAGATGATTTCGATAGAGCCATTGTTGAGATAGCTAAATCTGAAGATGAGGTGATGACTAAAGGGGTTGAGCTAATTCACGAAAAACTAAAAAATACTTTAGTAGCTAAAGGATTGGAAGTAGTTGATGTAAAAGCTGGTGATGCATTTGATGCTGATTTTGCTGAAGCAATAACTCAAATTCCTGCACCTAACGATAAAATGAAAGGTAAAATTGTAGATGTTCTTGAAAAAGGATACAAATTAGGAGAAAAGATTATTCGTTTCCCTAAAGTAGTAATCGGACAATAGTTTGCAAGAGAAGCATGTAAATAGTGCAACTTATCAAAAGAAAAAATTAAAATGAAAAAAGATTTTTACGAGATATTAGGTATTGCTAAAGGTGCAGATGCTGCAGCCATTAAAAAAGCCTACAGAAAAAAAGCGTTAGAATATCACCCTGACAAAAATCCTGGAGACAAAGCGGCAGAAGAAAAATTTAAGGAAGCTGCTGAAGCTTACGAGATTTTAAGTGACGCAAGCAAAAAAGCCAAGTACGATCAATACGGACATCAAGCTTTTGATGGTTCCGGTGGTTTTGGCGGTGGTGGTCATGGAGGTATGAACATGGACGATATCTTTAGCCAATTTGGAGATATTTTCGGTAGCGCCTTTGGTGGCGGTGGCGGATTTGGAGGCGGTGGTGGAGGCCAACGTCGTACTAAAGGGAGTAACCTACGTATCAAAGTAAAATTAACACTGGAAGAAATTGCTAACGGTGTTGAGAAAAAAGTAAAAGTAAAACGCAAAGTACAAGCCGCTGGCGTATCGTATAAAACCTGTGGGACTTGTAATGGACAAGGTCAGGTAATGCGTGTAACGAATACCATTTTAGGTAGAATGCAATCAGCTTCTACTTGCCCTACTTGCGGTGGTTCAGGTCAAATTTTGGATAAAAAACCAAGTGAAGCTGATTCACAAGGAATGATTCTTGAAGATGAAACGGTTTCAATTAAAATTCCAGCAGGAGTTGTTGACGGAATGCAGTTAAAAGTTTCTAATAAAGGAAATGATGCACCTGGAAATAGCGTTCCTGGAGATTTAATCGTTGCTATTGAAGAGCTTGAGCACGAGTTTTTAAAGCGTGAAGGTGAAAATTTACACTATGACTTATACATCAGTTTCGCTGAAGCTGTTTTAGGAGTTTCCAAAGATATCGATGCGATCAACGGTAAGGTGAGAATCAAACTAGAAGAAGGTATTCAATCTGGAAAAATCCTAAGACTGAAAGGTAAAGGGATTCCAAGCATCAACGGTTATGGTAACGGAGACTTACTTGTTCACGTTAATGTATGGACTCCAAAAACGTTGAATAAAGAGCAAAAACAATTTTTCGAGAAAAACATGACGGATGATAACTTTGTGCCAAATCCTGAAAAATCAGATAAATCCTTTTTTGAAAAAGTAAAAGATATGTTCTCGTAGATTACTTAAACTACAGGAATTAATAATAGCATACCAACCCATCTTCAACCAATAAGAAGATGGGTTTTTTATGTAACAAGTGGTCCCAATTCCATACTAATTATTTACTTTTACAACAGTTAAGTTGTAGCAGTTCAACTCGCCCAGTAAATTCAAAAATACAGCATGAATAACTTATTAGAAGTAAATAAAGTAGTCAAGCAATACGGTGATTACGTAGCGCTTAACGAAGTGTCATTATCTGTTCCTCAAGGTAGTATTTATGGGCTTTTAGGTCCCAATGGTGCCGGAAAAACTTCCCTCATTCGAATTATAAACCAAATTACAATGCCTGATAGTGGTACCATCGTCTTAGATGGTGAAAAACTACAACCCAAACACGTGCAATACATTGGTTACCTACCCGAAGAAAGAGGGTTGTACAATAGTATGAAAGTTGGAGAGCAATGTTTGTATTTGGCTCAAATGAAAGGATTGTCCAAAGCCGAGGCTAAAAAACAATTGGAATATTGGTTTGACCGACTCGGAATTCAAGGCTGGTGGAATAAAAAAATTCAAGAACTTTCGAAAGGAATGGCTCAAAAAATTCAATTTGTCGTTTGTGTTTTGCACAAGCCTAAATTATTGATTTTTGATGAACCTTTCTCGGGTTTTGATCCGGTAAATGCTAATGTAATCAAGGACGAAATTTTAGCCTTGCGTGACCAAGGAGCAACCATCATATTCTCAACACACCGCATGGAAAGTGTAGAGGAATTGTGCGATCATATTGCTTTGATTCACAAATCGAATAAGTTAATCGAAGGAAAACTTGATGATGTCAAACGACAGTTCAAAACCAATAGTTTTGAAGTAGGGATTTTATCCGATAATGTCGAAGGATTAATGTATGATATCACCCAAAAATTTACCGTTAGTCCGGCTCATTTCAAATCCTTGAATAAGGAGTTAAAACTTGAAATTCAATTAGGGAATGCCATGCCTAACGAGTTGATACATCTTTTAACGCAGCGTGGACAGGTTACTCATTTTGTCGAAAAAATACCAAGTGTAAATGATATTTTCATACAAACCGTACAGGAAAAATAAACGCTAAATTTAATAAGTCCAATTATTTAATTCAGCTTTGGATTTCATACTTCAAAAAACAACATTATGAGTATAATAGCATTAATCATAAAAAGAGAATTTATTGCCAAGGTGCGTAATAAATCTTTTATCGTCATGACTTTTTTAAGTCCGCTTTTATTTGTGGCAATCGCGGCATTTGTAGGTTATTTGAGTTCTATGAAAGCGGATACGAAGCAAATAGCCATTCACGATGCATCGGGATTATTTGTTAAAAATTTTACTGCTCAAAACAGTAAAAAAGGCGAAAATAAATACGTCGATTTATCAGGAATTGACACACAAATATTAAAAGATAGTATCGTAACAGAGTCATACGATGGTTTATTAGTGATTCCTGCGGCGACTGCTATGAATGATTTCGAAACTAAAATTCAGTTTGTCTCAAACAGCAGTCCTAGTATTTCTTTTATTGAAAATGTACAAGATGTGATTGCTACAAAGATCACAAACATCAATCTTGAAAATGCACATTTAGATACTTTAGCCATCCAAAAAGCACAATCAAAAGTCAATATCAGTTTAACTAAAGCAAC
>NZ_JAQWTM010000389.1 GCF_029242675.1 Flavobacterium sp. | reverse complement strand
TCCAGATGATGCAGTTGCATTCTGGTCAAGAATGTCTGCTAATTCAGGGGGAGCTGCGCAACCAGAATTTATGAGTACACACCCTTCAGATGCAACCAGAATTGCAAATATAAAAGCTATGATTCCTGAAGCAAAAGCGACTGCTGCTAAATTTGGGGTAATATTTAAATAGTCAGAATCAACAATAATTTAAAGCCATTTCTAATTTAGAAATGGCTTTTTTTGTGCCCAAAATTTAATTTTTTCAAAAAACATACTTTCCTAAAATAAAATAGATAAATTCGTTAAAAAATATTCTATGAAAGCTTTACAAAAAGGAGATTCAAAATTAATAAATGCTTGGGCTTTTTATGATTGGGCAAATTCTGTTTATAGTTTAGTTATTGCAACTGCAGTTTTTCCTATTTATTATGATGCTGTCACTAGCGACAACAACGGTATCGTACGGTTTTTGGGCGTTGATTTTAACAATTCTACTTTATTATCGTATTCCTTGTCTTTTTCTTTTTTAATTGTAGCAATATTATCTCCTATTCTCTCTGGAATAGCGGATTATACTGGAAATAAGAAAAAGTTTCTGCAGTTTTTTTGCTATCTAGGTTCTTTGTCTGTAATGGCTTTATTCTTCTTTACGGGTCAAGAAACATTATGGATAGGGATTGTAGGAACTATTATGGCTAGTATTGGTTTTTGGGGAAGTATTGTATTTTATAATTCTTATTTGCCTGAAGTAGCTCCTCCTGAGCAGCACGATCGAGTAAGTGCCAAAGGATTTATGTACGGTTATTTTGGATCTTTAATTTTGTTAGTTTTCAGTCTAGCTATGGTAATGAAACCCGATTTATTTGGGATCACTGATAGCTCCTTACCGGCAAGAATATCCTTTTTAGCGGTAGGAATTTGGTGGATGGGTTTCGCTCAAATTACTTTTTATTATTTGCCAAACAATGTTTTTCATAAAAAACCTGAAAAAGATTATATTTTTAAAGGGTTTAAAGAACTTGTAATTGTTTTTAAAAGTTTGACAGAATTAAAAGTTTTAAAGCAATTCTTAACGGCTTTTTTTCTGTACAGCATTGGTGTGCAAACCGTTATTTTGTTAGCGGGTTTATATGGTAAAAAGGAGTTAGGGATAGATACTAGTAAATTAATTACGATTATTTTATTAATTAATTTAGTGGCTATTTTTGGTGCTTTTGCGTTCTCTAGGTTGTCTGAAAAAATTGGAAATATCAAGACATTGAAAATTACGATAATTATTTGGGGCGGAATTTGCGTTGCTGCTTATCTTTTAGATGCTAAAAGTGAATATATTGATCTTCAGTTTTATGCTTTAGGTGGATCGATTGGAATGGTCCTTGGGGCTATACAATCGTTGTCCCGTTCCACTTATTCTAAATTATTACCGGAGACTGAGGATCATGCTACCTACTTTAGTTTTTTTGATGTCACTGAAAAGGTAGCTATCGTATTTGGAACCTTTATTTTTGGTTTTGTTGGAGCGATTACCAATTCTATGCGTAATTCTTTCTTTATTTTGGCAGTTTTTTTCTTACTAGGATTTATAGTACTTAATATGATTAAAGAAGAAAAGAAATAGAAGTATACTAAAAAAGCTGTTTTTAAGAATGCTTAAAAACAGCTTTTTTATTTGATAACGCAACAGCTTTATTTCTTAGAAATTCGGCCTGAACCGCTTACTTTAGTGTCTTTCGTTTTTGGATTGCCTTTATATTCAATATCCCCAGATCCTGAGATTCTTGCCGTTAAAGTATCAGTACAGTTAACTCTAATATTTCCTGATCCTGACATAGCTGCATTACAATTAACAGCCTCCAATTCATAGGAATTAATGTCTCCTGATCCAGATAATTTGCATTCATAATTAGATGCCTTTCCTTTTAAGGTGATATCTCCTGAGCCACTAATAGCAGCCATAGCATCTTGAGCATCTATTAGTAACACGATGTCACCCGATCCAGATAATTTAGCATTAAAACGATCAGCTTTAATGATGCTTTTTCCAATAATACTACCAGATCCACCTAAAGAAACATCTGAAATACTCTCAAAAGGTACTGTTACGACGATAGCTTTTCCAGAAGTGGAACTCATATTAATATTCTTCTTTGGATAAATTTTTAGAACATTTCCTTCGACTTCAACAATTATTAATGGTAGTAAGTTTTCTTCTCCTTTTAAACTAATTTCACCTTCTTTTCCTGCAATTAGTTCAACATCAAATGCCCCACCTATTTTAATTTCATCATACGAAGCAGTAGTTCGTTTCTCGCTAACGACTTTACCATTTCCTTTAACTTTAGAGCTGTTTGACCATTGTGCATTGGCACTCATTGCGCTTAATAGTGCGCAAAAAACTAGAGATTTAATTGTGTTTTTCATTGGAAGTCTGATTTTAAGTTTGTTATTTTTTTGATAATAGTATGTTTCCGTAATCTGATTTTATGTTGAGATTATTTATTCCTTTTTTACTAAAATATCCTCGATATGATTTGCTCGTATTGGTTTCTTCTTTATTAAAAAATAGTAAGTCAGTATCAGATTTTAAGTTGGCATAGCGAACATTGATTGTGAAATCAAAATCATAACTGCTGCTGTACCCAATTTTCATATTTGAATAACCAGCAGTAATGATGCAATCTTTTGCTTTAGCGCTAAGGTAATCAATGGCTATTTGACAATATTTGGCGGATAAGTTAAAATCGCCGTTTATTTCTCCAAATTGGAGCTCCATATAATTTGCAGTTCCTGCAATTGATTTTACTTTCTCAACATTTAATGTCCCATATTTACTAGTATATTGAACGGCATCTGCCTCTTGGATTGTTGTTTCGGTATAGTCAGATAATAAGTCAATTTTTGATAGTGAATTTATTTTTAATCCAGAATAGCGGGCGGTGATGGTTCCATTATTTAAATATTCTATTGAGGAATTTGGACAATATTCTATTTGGATTGTATTTTTACCGCTATACAATTTGCCAGTAGTTAGATTGCCGTATTTACAATTTACGTCAGATGGTGCCCAAAGGTCAGCCACAGTAATATTTCCATATTTATTACGTAACTGAATGCTTCCTTTTTTTGGAATTTTTATTACATAATTGATTTCAAAGCTATTATTATTCCCTTTGGTTTTATAATTGGTATTTCCTAAAATTGTTTTGGCCGAAATTAAATGCTTTAACGCATTGATATCAATGTCGATTTCGTTCAAACGCTGATTAACCCAACCTTCATTACTGCCACTTACTTTAATAATAATGTCGAGATCAATTTTATCTTCATCCCAAGTAGTAACAGTTATATTACCGTATGAATTATCAATATTTAAGCCGGCATCAGGATTAACGTAATACGCCTTTTTTATGATTTTAGTTTTCACGAAGCCTGTGTCAAATTCATTCGCTAAGCATAATACTGGTAGCAAGAATAAGAGTAGGAGGGTGCTATATAGTATTTTCATGGGGAATATTTTTTAATTTTTCAGTATTTTCAATATGCTGTAATACTTCTTGAAGAAATGAAATCCTAATTTGAAGATTACTTATTAAAGCATTTATTATTTGCTTACTTTCTCCATTTAAATCTAGTTCCTTTAATATTTTAGCGTAATCCTTGTCTAAAATCTTCATTTGTTTTAAAGCATCTGAAATTATTTTTTCGTTTTCAGGTGACTTTTTATCTTTTATTTTTTCTAGCTCTCTCTCAATCAGTACGGTAAAAATAGAGTCTGTTTGTTTGGTTTCTTTGGAGGCAAACTTGAAATCTTTGGGACTTTCTACTGGATCAGCATTACTATTTAAAAACAAGAATAGCATTATTGACGCTGCTATTGCAAGGGGTAAAAATAGTTTAAGCTTAAAAGTTGTTTGCTTTTGTTTTTTTATAAATCTAAGTTCATGTTTTTCTTTTGGTTCCTGAATATCCCATTGATTAGTCAAATTGGCAAACATTTGATCTAATTCTTCATTTTCATTTTACATAATTTCATTAATTTAATTCTCAAACAATCTTTCGCTCTGCTTAATGTGGTGCGGCAGTTGGTGTAACTTATCTTCAAAATTTCACTGATCTCTTCTTGGTCATAACCTTCAATGTAAAATAGCGTCAAAATCATTCTGTAGCTATCCTTTAGAGAGTTCATTACTTCCAAGACTTGCTGTACTTTTAAAGTGGTCAAGTCTAGTGCATCCGTATGCGATTTTTCGATATCCTCAATTTTATATAGTGTATCGCTGAAATCACTAACTGTGAATTTGACTTTCTTTTTGTAGAAATCAATACTGCAATTGATAATTATTTTTTTTAGCCAAGCTCCAAAAGCGACTTCGTTTTGGTAGGCATCGATTTTGGTAAATGCTTTTAAAAAACCTTCTTGCATGACATCTTCAGCATAGTGCTCGTCTTTTACGATTCGATACGCCACGTTGTACATCGCTTTGCTGTATCGATTATAAATTTCAAACTGTGCTTTTTCATTTTTCTGTTTACAAAGTAAAATGAGCTCTTCAGTATTTTGGTTGGTTCCGGTCAAGTGTAAGAGTACTGGTTTATACTATAGACTGCGTTACTTTTAAAATGTTACAGTAATAAAGAATTTTAATCCTTTTTTAGCTCATTTTAATAGGTTGATGCTAAAAATAGTACTTAAATGTGAGGCAAATACCATTACTAATTAAATTGATATCTTTCTTTTGGCATAATGATTGTCTCTTTTACAGGCTCATTAAATAAAGAGTCAATTGTTATATTTCTTGTAAAAAAGGTTTAATTTACAGGCTCATTTGTTTACATAACGAAATTTTTCACTGACAAAAAGACTTATATATACTATGTCAAATCATAAAATACGCACTATTGACAATCTGTCACTTCAAGAATTTGATTCAGATGCTGAATTAATACCATTATTAACTCCCGAAGACGAGGAGGAAATGATAAACGAGGAATTACCGGAATCTTTGGCTATTTTACCCTTGCGTAACATGGTTTTGTATCCTGGAGTAGTGATTCCAATTACGGCAGGAAGAGATAAATCAATAAAATTAATTGATGATGCTAATGCTGCAGGAAAAATTATTGGTGTTGTTGCACAAATAAACGAAGAAGATGAAGACCCAACCAAGGATGATATTCACTCGGTAGGAACTGTAGCTCGTATTTTGCGCGTTTTAAAAATGCCTGATGGAACTACAACCGTTATATTACAAGGAAAGAAACGATTTGAAATTGACACTGTCACTTCTGAAGAACCTTATATCACTGCTACGATTAAAAACTTTGTAGAAGATAGACCCGATAGTAAGGATACGGAGTTTCTTGCTATTTTAGATTCTGTTAAGGAACTAGCCATACAAATTATCAAGGAAAGCCCAAACATTCCTAGTGAAGCTACATTTGCAATTAAAAACATTGAAAGCCAATCGTTTTTGATCAATTTTGTTACTTCAAATATGAATCTTTCTGTTAAAGAAAAGCAAGATTTATTGCGAATCAATAATTTGAAAGATAGAGCATTGGAAACTTTGCGTTTCATGAATATTGAGTTGCAAAAATTAGAATTAAAAAATGATATTCAGTCTAAAGTCCGTTTTGACTTAGACCAGCAGCAACGCGAATATTTCTTGCATCAGCAAATGAAAACCATTCAAGAAGAATTGGGTGGTGTTTCACAAGAGGAAGAGTTAGAAGAAATGCTTGTCAAATCAAGAACCAAAAAGTGGGATGAAAAAACGCAGAAAAATTTCGAGAAAGAACTTTCGAAAATGCGTCGCATGAATCCGCAGGCTCCTGATTTTGGAATTCAAAGAAACTACCTAGAACTTTTATTAGAATTGCCGTGGAATGAATATTCTAAAGATAATTTTGATTTAAAAAGAGCACAAAAAATACTAGACCGTGACCATTTTGGGTTAGAAGAAGTAAAAAAGAGAATGATCGAACACTTAGCTGTATTAAAGCTAAGAAACGACATGAAGTCTCCAATTATTTGTTTGACAGGACCTCCGGGAGTTGGGAAAACCTCGATTGGTCGTTCAGTAGCGGAAGCGTTGGGGCGTGAGTATGTTCGTATTTCATTGGGTGGTTTACGTGATGAAGCGGAGATTCGTGGGCACAGAAAAACGTACATTGGCGCAATGCCGGGTAGAATTATTCAAAGCTTGAAAAAAGCGGGGACCTCTAATCCTGTTTTTGTTTTAGATGAAATTGATAAATTATCTAGTAGCAATCAAGGAGATCCTTCTTCAGCATTGTTGGAGGTATTAGATCCAGAGCAAAATAGTGCTTTCTACGATAATTTCGTTGAGTTGGGTTATGACTTATCTAAAGTAATGTTCATTGCTACGTCTAACAATATGGCTGCGATTCAGCCTGCCTTGAGGGATCGTATGGAAATTATCAAAATGTCAGGTTATACAATCGAAGAGAAAGTAGAAATCGCAAAGCAGCATTTATTTCCTAGACAATTAAAAGAGCACGGATTAGGGCCAAAAGACCTAACGATTGGTAAAAAACAATTGGAAAAAATTGTTGAAGGCTACACAAGAGAATCAGGTGTTCGTGGTCTAGAAGCTAAAATTGCTCAAGTCATTCGTAATGCTGCAAAATCAGTAGCGATGGAGGAAGAGTACAATAAGAAAGTGACCGAAGAAGATGTGCTGAAGGTGCTTGGTGTACCAAGATTAGAAAGAGATAAATACGAATCTAACGACGTGGCTGGAGTGGTTACAGGCTTAGCTTGGACGAGTGTTGGAGGTGACATTTTATTTATTGAATCGCTACTTTCCCCTGGAAAAGGCACAATGACCATTACGGGGAATTTAGGAAATGTCATGAAGGAGTCGGCGACGATTGCTTTAGAATATATAAAAGCGAATGCCCAGCATGTTGGTATTAATCCAGAGGCATTAACAAAACACAACATTCACTTGCATGTACCTGAGGGAGCAACTCCTAAAGATGGTCCAAGTGCAGGAATAGCCATGCTTACTTCTCTAGTTTCTTTGCTTACGCAAAAGAGAATCAAGAAAAATATAGCCATGACGGGTGAGATTACACTTAGAGGAAAAGTACTGCCTGTAGGTGGAATAAAAGAGAAAATATTAGCAGCCAAACGTGCTAATATTAAGGAAATTATTTTATGCCAAGATAATAAAAGTGATATTGATGAAATCAAGCCCGAGTATGTACAAGGTCTTACTTTTCATTATGTTAAAGAAATGAGTGAGGTACTTAAAATTGCTATCACCGATCAAAATGTAAAAAACGCGAAGACACTTTAACTAGCGCGATTTGTCATTTAAAAACTAATTCCAAAACCAAAACTTACTTTTGTAAGAGTTGGTTTTGGAATTTTATTTGTTAGTAAATAGCAGCAGGAAAAGGAGTATTACTATTTTTATAATTTTATCTTCGCATTTGCGTTTTATTCTCCTAAAAGAGCTTCCCACATGTTCAAAAGAGTTGTATATTATTTATTGCTATCATTTTGTTCTGTTTCCTACAGTCAAATTGGAGGTAAATATGTATACCAATTTTTAAATTTAGTTACTTCGCCACGACAGGCAGCATTGGGCGGGAAAACCATCACTATTTATGATGACGATGTCAATCAAGCTAATTTTAATCCCGCAACCATAAATGCCGAGATGGACAACCATTTAGCATTAAACTACGGTAGTTATTTTAGTGCAGTGACTTATGGAACAGCATCTTATGCTTATACCTACGATAGGCATTTGCAAACGTTTCAAGCAGGAGTAAACTACGTTAATTATGGTAGCTTTGAAGGCTATGATGAAAACGGGCAGTCTACAGCTAGTTTTTCAGGAAGCGAAGTAGCACTTTCCTTTGGGTACTCTTATAATATTCCGTACACTGATTTACATATTGGAGCGAATGCAAAAGTGATTAGCTCTAGCTTAGAAACCTATAATTCTCTTGGCGGTGCGATTGATTTAGGAGCAATTTACATCGATGAAAAAAATGATGTAAATTGGGCATTAGTGATTCGGAATATAGGGACGCAATTCACGACTTATTCTGGTAATAATGAAAAGTTACCTTTAGAAATTATGCTTGGCGTTTCACAAGAATTAGAAAATGTTCCCATTAGATGGCATTTGACCCTAGAGAATTTACAGCAGTGGAATCTTGCTTTTTCTAATCCCAATAGAGCACAAACCAATTTAAATGGAAGTAGCGAACAAGAAAAAATATCTGCTATAAATAATGCTTTACGTCATTTAATTGTGGGTGTAGAATTATTTCCAAAAAAAGCAATTAATTTTAGAGTGGGATATAATTTTAGAAGAGCCGAAGAATTACGTATTGTGGATCAACGCAATTTTTCTGGTATTTCAGCTGGTTTTGGACTCAAATTAAATAAATTAAAATTCAATTATTCCTACTCAAGATATACCTTAGCGGGTAACACAAGTCTGTTTGGATTAACTATTAACTTTCAATAATATTATTTTGGATAAAAAAATTACCATTGCCATTGATGGCTTTTCTTCAACAGGAAAAAGTACGCTTGCTAAACAACTAGCGAACCATTTATCGTATGTTTATGTAGATACTGGGGCGATGTACCGAGCAATTACTTTTTTTGCTATGCAAAATGGCTACATTACTGCTGATTATTTTGATAAGGAAACGCTAATTCAAAGCCTACCTTTTATTACGCTAGAATTTAAATTTAATGCAGCAGCTGGTTTTGCCGAAATGTATTTAAATGATACCAATGTCGAAAAGGAGATTCGAACAATCGAAGTTTCGGGATTTGTTAGTAAAGTAGCCGAGATTGATCAAGTACGCACTAAACTTGTTGAGCAACAGCAGGAAATGGGAAAAAACAAAGGCATCGTAATGGATGGACGCGATATTGGAACAGTGGTTTTTCCGGATGCTGAGCTAAAAATATTCATGTCAGCTAGTGCTGCTACGAGAGCACAAAGACGTTTTGATGAGTTAATTGCCAAAGGTGATCAGGTAACTTACGATGAAGTTTTAAAAAATGTAGTAGAACGGGATTATATTGATAGTCATCGTGCTAACTCTCCATTAGTTCAAGCTAAAGGTGCTGTAGAGATTGATAATTCTAATTTAAATAGAGCCGAACAATTTGACATGGTGGTCGCATTGGTAAATGAAGTAGTAAAAAAAGTATAATTTTTTGTAGATCTCATTTTTAATATTAGATTTACGGCCTGAATAAATTTAACCACAGCAGCAGCGATATGAATATAAAATTAAGACTTACGATTATGAATTTCTTCCAATTTTTTGTTTGGGGGATTTGGTTAATTTCATTGGGAGGTTATATGGGACAAACTTTTGGTCCTGTCGAAGGAGGAAGTATTGGTTTGTCAATTGGTAGAACGTATGGATCTATGGGTTGGGCGAGTTTATTCATGCCTGCTTTATTGGGTATTATAGCCGATAAATATTTTAGTGCTCAAAAAGTTTTGGGGTTTGCTCATATTGTAGCTGGTATTGCTATTTATTTTGCAACTCAAGCTACTAATTCTACTGAGATGTATTGGGTTATATTCGCAACTAGTTGTTTCTATATGCCAACTATTGCATTGAACAACTCAGTAAGTTACGCGGTATTGAATAAATATGATTTTGACGTTCAAAAAACATTTACACCTATTCGTGTTTGGGGAACGGTAGGATTTATATTCGCTATGTGGACAACGGATTTAACCGATTGGAAATCGAATACCAATCAGTTTGTATTTGCATCTATTGCAATGATCATTACGGGATTGTTTTGTTTTACGTTGCCTAATGTTCCAGCGGAGAACAAGAATAGTAATCAAACATTAACAAGTAAGTTTGGTTTAGATAGTTTCGTGCTTTTCAAGCAGAAAAAAATGGCTATCTTTTTTGTATTTGCAATGCTACTTGGTGCTGCTTTGCAAATAACAAACATGTTTGGAGATACTTTTATTAGAGATTTTGGTTCCAATCCAGAGTACCAAGGGACTTTTGGAGTAGAGCATTCGGTATTAATTATTTCGCTTTCGCAAATTTCAGAAACGTTGTTTATCTTAACCATTCCGTTTTTCTTGAGGAAATTTGGTATCAAGCAAGTTATGATATTTAGTATGATTGCTTGGGTATTGCGATTTGCATTATTCGGAATAGGGAATCCAGGTTCGGGTGTGATATTCTTGATTTTATCGATGATTGTTTACGGTATGGCGTTTGATTTCTTTAATATTTCAGGATCTCTGTTTGTAGAAAAAGAGACAGATAGTAAAATTAGATCTAGTGCTCAAGGATTGTTCATGTTAATGACCAATGGTATTGGAGCAATTGTAGGAGGAGAGCTAGCGGGAAGAACGGTTAGTTACTTTACGGTAGAGAACAAGGTCGAATGGCCAAGTGTTTGGTTTTCGTTTGCAGGGTATGCTTTTGTTATTATGATTGCTTTTGCCTTTTTATTCAAATACAAGCACGATCCAAAGATTGCTGATAGTTTGAATCACTAAGTACTTTAGATATTTTTTATACTAGCCCGATGTTAATAGCATCGGGTTTTTTATTGTTATGAAATTGAATTGTCAAGTATAGCCCTGATAGAGCCGGTATCCTCGTAATGAAATGGAGAGATAAAGGCGATAGCAGGAGGGATGTTGTTGAAATGTACAATGTGCCTGCTCATTAAAAAAACATAGTAAAACAGAGCTAGCAAGCCTATGACAGCTGGTTAAAATGTCATGTTGGCAGATGTTTTTCCGCCATTTTAACAAAAACTGACAATTAATAGAGGGGTTTTAGCTTGGCACAGAGATTGCTTTTAAGAGAGCAAGTAGTAAAAACGAATATACAATAAATTAAATATATTAAAAATGGGTAAAATAATCGGAATTGATTTAGGTACTACAAACTCTTGTGTTTCTGTAATGGAAGGTAACGAAGCAGTTGTTATTCCTAACGCAGAAGGAAAAAGAACTACACCATCTATCATCGCTTTTGTTGAAGGTGGAGAAATTAAAGTAGGAGATCCTGCAAAAAGACAAGCAGTAACTAATCCAACTAAGACTATTGCTTCTATCAAACGTTTTATGGGACAAGGTTTTGGTGAAGTTTCGGCTGAGGCAAAAAGAGTTTCTTACAAAATTGTAAAAGGAGATAACAATACACCACGTGTTGACATTGATGGTCGTTTGTATTCTGCTCAAGAATTGTCAGCAATGACTCTTCAAAAAATGAAAAAAACTGCTGAAGACTATTTAGGTCAAACAGTTACTGAAGCAGTTATTACTGTTCCTGCTTACTTTAATGATGCACAACGTCAAGCTACGAAAGAAGCGGGTGAAATTGCAGGTCTTAAAGTTATGCGTATCATCAACGAGCCAACTGCTGCGGCATTAGCTTACGGATTAGACAAAAAAGGAACAGATCAAAAAATTGCTGTTTACGATTTAGGTGGAGGTACATTTGATATCTCGGTACTTGAATTAGGAGACGGAGTTTTCG
>NZ_JAQWTM010000346.1 GCF_029242675.1 Flavobacterium sp. | reverse complement strand
TTACTTGATAGTTAATTACTTGGTCTGAGCCGTTATCAGTATAGTTTTTTGTGTTTCCAG
Source organism: Flavobacterium sp. (assembly GCF_029242675.1). Lineage (GTDB taxonomy): Bacteria > Bacteroidota > Bacteroidia > Flavobacteriales > Flavobacteriaceae > Flavobacterium. Next base: position 7,320 of record NZ_JAQWTM010000346.1, on the reverse strand, counting down.
CTACAAATGTACTTCCGTTGTCAAAACTATAGGTGTATGGTGCAGTTCCCGTGGTTGGAACCGTAATGGTAACAGTAGCCGATTGTTTGGCATTAGTAGCACTACAAGAAAAAGGTGTAGCTGTTGCGCTTACCACTAATTGGGTTGGCTGTGTTAATGTTATTGTACCTGAAGCTACACATTCCTTACTGTCTTTTACTTGATATGGATAAGCAATTCCTGCACTTAAACCCAAGTATGTGGCGCTTGTTGTAAACGCACTACCGTTGAAACTATAAGTATATCCTCCAGCGCCTCCTGCTCCTGAAAGCAATACAGAACCGTTTGAAAAACCAAAACAACTAATTTGTGTAGGTGTTGCAGTAACTGTAGGGTTTGAAATTGCGTTTATTGTTGCCATCGTCGTAACAGTACAACCCGTAGCATCAGTAATTAAAAAAGTATATAATCCAGAAGTTGTTGCGATATAAGTAAATGAACTTCCTGTAACGTTAACAGATGAACCATAAGCTCCTGCATCTTTTTTAACAGTATACGTAAAAGCAGCTGTACCACCGGTGATAGCAACATCAATAGTACCATTAGGATTTGAAGTACTACAATCTAAGGTTTTGCTAACTGTTGGAGTTGCTACTAATTCAGGGGCAATCACTATGTTACTAATGGTTGCCGTACAGTTATTGCTATCAGTTACAACAATAGTATGTGTTCCTGGATTTACATTATTGAAAGTACTTGAAGACTGACCCGAAGCTCCATCTAAACTATAACTTAAAGCACCAGTACCTCCAGTAACACTCACAACAAGTGTGGCTTTATTTACAGTGTCATAACACAAATCAGAGGTAGAACTCAAACTTGCCACAGGTGCAATTGGCGCAGTAACTGTAACAGAAGCCGATGCTTGAGAAAGACATTGATTTGCATCTCTAGCTATTACTATGTACGAACCTGTAGCTACATTTGTGAAAACTCCAGAGTTTTTAAAGGCTACCACTACAGTATTATCTGTGCGTCTTAATTCATAGAAATAACCTGCCGTACCTCCAGCAGCTACAGCGGTAATTGTTGCTCCAGTTGTACAAGTAGGTTGTGTTGTCACAGAAGCCGTAACAGTTACTGCCGTTGGAGCAGTTATTGGCTGCGAAAAATCGAATGAACATGTGCCTGCAGTGTTATCGTAACGTACTTTTATAGCATACGTTTGTGCTGAAAGCAATGAGACTGTAACTGGGGAAGTTTTAGTATTTACCCATGTGCTTCCGTTATTTAATGAATAATCAAATCCATAAGTTGCATTAAAGTTTTGGGCAGCAATGGTTATTGTTCCATCATTTGCATTAAAACAAGTTAAATTAGTGTGACCTGTGATGGCAACTGTAAACTTTTTATCTGTTGGAACTACTATTGGGAAATCTTTTTTGGTAATGCATGTAGCTGGTAACTGATATACTTTTATATCGTCGATAGCTGCATCATTACCGTTGTATACCGTACTTCCAGATCTTACGTTAAAGCGTAATGAAGTATTGTTACCTGGATTTAATGATACTGTTCGTAACTCCCATTTATTAGATCTTAAAATAGGAGGAATAGGAGGAACTCCCGTTGGGTTTGGGTTTGGCGGTATCGGTGGTTGTTGTGCAATAACGTTTCCGGCAAGATCAACTAACTCGAACGAAAAACTAGGGTCAGCTCCACCAACAAAATTAGCTCTAAATAGGTTAGCTAAATATGCCTCTACAATTACGGGCTGATTTGGGATAACATCATTAATTATTTGACTATACAATATACCGTTTGCTCCAGCGGCACCTCCAATGTTAATTGCTAAAAAGCGTCCATTAGGATTAGGTGTAGTTGCTGCCGAGGTGTGATCTCTAAAAGCAAACCAAGCTGAATTGTTGGGAACAATTCCTCTTGTTACCACATATTGGTTGTCCTCTAGTGTCAACGCTTTATTTGGACAGGTTGAAGGGACTACATCTAGATTATGATAGCAATAAGCAGCTGCAATTCCAGGTGTAGTTGTATTTGGACCGATACCGAAATTTTCTTCTAATAAATTACTAAAAGTGGATGCGCTAGTTAATATATAATTAACTGATATCGTGTGATTTCCTGAAGGCACATTTAAAAACACTTTAGGATCAGCTGTATTTGTGTTTTTAACTCCATCAATTAAGTACTCGTAATTATAATTAGCACTACCTGAATTAGTTACTGTAACCGTGCTCGTTCCTGTACCATCACAATTAAAATTAGCAGTACTCACTGATATTGTTGGAGCAGTAGGAATAGGATCTAATATAACTGGGTAAGGAATCGTAAATGTACATCCTTGACTGTCTTTTACCACCAAAGTATAAGTGCCCGGTAATACATCTTTTGAAGATGCAGCTTGAAACGTACTTCCTCCATCAAAACTATAAGTATATATTGGAGTTCCTCCAGAAACATTTGTAAATCGTATTGTACCCCCTTGATTAGAAAGTGTACAACCCGCTAAGGCAGAAACACCGGCCGAAGCAGTCAAAGCAGCGGCTGGGCTACCAATAATTATAGTTTGCTCCGGATCTAAACACGATGTAACAGTACCATTACTTTCAGTTATACTATATTTTAGAACTGCTTGATAAGTTCCAGATGATAAATTAGAAAAAATTGGGTTATTACTAAAGGTTACGCCGTTATCAATGCTATATTGTAAAGTATATCCATTCGCGTTACTCACGTTAAACTGGATAGCACCTTTGTCATTATAGCATTTAATATCTGTTTTAGTTACCGTATATACTGGCTTTGGTATTGAGTTTAGCGTTAGCGTTGGTAGGGTAATACTACAATTGTTTGCATCAACAACCTGAATGCTAAAGTTACCTCCAGGATTAGTGACAGGAATTACCGGATCAGTTACAAAAGCAGCACCATTTACAGAATAGTTATAAGGTGCTGTACCGCCCGTAGCGGTCACTGTAATTTCTCCATCTGTACAAGTTAATGATTTAGTGACAGCAGCGGTTCCTTTTAATTGACTAGGCTCAATGATTTCAATTGATCGAGTATTGGTACAGCCATCGTCAGTAGTTGTTACAATGCTATATTTGCCAGGATTAACATTAACAAATGTATATTGATTACTTGCCGTTATCAATCCTGAAGTGTTAACAATTGTGGCGCTACCTTGCAAATATAAGTCGAACTTATATTGCGGTCGAACATTATTTGCAGCTACTAAAATTGTTGCTTTGTCTCCATAACATCTTGGCTGGGTAGCATTAACAGTTGTGCTAAAATTACTCGCACTTATTTGAATGTCTTTAACTTGAAAAATACAAGGATTGGTGCTTACGCCAGTTTGTCGTACATAAACGTTGTAAAGTCCAGCAGTGGTAACACTGAAAACATTTGATGCTTGATATGTAGTATTATTTAAACTATACTCATAACCTGATGGCACATTGCCAACCGTTATTGATCCTGGTGTATTACAATATATGTCTGTTTTAGTTGCGGTAGGATTTAATGTGTTTTTATAAACATTAAAGTAATAACGATTAAAACAACCACCCGAGTAATTGATAGTTAAACGAAATTGCCCTTCACTATTTGCAGTGAAATTTGGTCCATTAGGACCCGCTGATGTCCAAGAGCAGCTTGAAGATTCATTAGCGCAAAGTGTTGATAAATTAGATGGAGGTAGACAGGTTGTTTTTTCCCAAACGATAGAAGTGGCTCCTGTTATCCCAGTAGCTATTTGTCTAAAGTCATTTAGACCACATAGAAAGATTTTTGGCAAAAATTTACCATTGTCAGGACAAACTGGTAAATTATTTTTATCAGGTGCGTTATCGGCATAAGGTGTTATAGGGTTGGTAGTTGTTCCTCCAAAAGGTGCTACGGTAATTTCCTCTCGATAATCGATACAGGGTCTATTACCCTCCCCAAAAATTTTATAAACACCGGGATTAGTAACAGTAACTGTTTGACCAGTAGCAGTAAACCCAAATGGCCCTGTCCAGGTATAAGTTCTATAACCATCAGATGCCGTCAGAACGGTACTTGAACCACACAAAATTGCGTTTTGAGTGAATAAACAATCGTTTACACCTACAAGAAAATTAGTTGGCTGTGGTGTTCCAAGATTACAAGAAGTATAACTTGCATAACTCTCTTCATCATAGAAAGTAGTATTTGTAACACCTCGATACCGAGCGTAGGCAGTATTTTGAATTATGTTAGCACAGGCATCACTTAATTCATTACACCGGGACACTTTTACCTTTAATTTTATCTCATATCGAACAAATGGTGGTCCAGGTGTTAAATTAGCTTTCACCAGATTATTGGGTATATTAAATGTTATTTCGCCTCGAAATCCGTTAGCGGCAGAAGGTGCCACGTAACTGTGTGTTACCCCGGGTGGTAAGGAAGAGGGATCTATATCAGCAGGATAATTAAAACCAACATTAATTGGTAATTTATCTTTTATTGTAAATTGCGCAGCATCATCATTACCTTGATTTTCAAAACCTAGAACGTAATATAATTGTTGTGATGGGGTTACATTGGCTCCACTTGCATCGTTACCTGCTTCATCCTTTACCTCTTTGGTTAAAAGAATTTTAGGCTCGATAATATCAACCGCAAATGTGGTCACAAATGCACCATATCCGTCACCTGAGGTGGTTAATTTTAAATCTCCAGCAGTCTCGTTATTGGGAATAACAGCATTTAAAGCATTTGGAATTTTAACATTTTTAATATCATACCCTAAAAGATTAGTACTAGCTGGGTTTCCTGATGTTATTTTAACACCATTATTTGAATTTGTAGAATTGAAAAAATTGTTAGCTGCACTAACAGCGTCACTAATATTAGTAAAAGTAGCTTTTGAAGCAGCCTTAAATTGAAAAGTATCACCTGTAATACCAAGATCTCCCTCCAGAGCAGATACACCAATCTTTGCATTAACCGGAAAAGGACTTGGCAAGGTTTTAAAACCAGATATTGGAATATTTAATTGATCATTTCCTTGGACACCAGCATAGCCATCAAACACAGAGATGAACTTACTTGGTAACGTAGGGCTTTCATAAATGACTACTAGCGTCCAACCAGCGGCACAACCTCCATTACGTCTTCCGCGTGTTGCACGTAAGTTGGCTAAAGTGTATTCACCATCTGCATTTGTTAAAGCAGCAATATCAGCAGTTATATCTTTGAAACAAATAATTGGAGAGTCTTTAAAAGAATTATTAATGTTAGTATAATTGTAACCATCAAAAATAACTTCTTTCGGATTCGTTTTATTAGCTGTTAAATTAAGGTTTGTGCCATTAGGCAATTTAAACTTCACTTGATTCCAATCATTCAAACGCTGTGTTCCCGTAAAAAATTGACTAGAGTTAGTAGAAACCTCATTAGGATAAATGGAGGCCCAATATAATCCCGCAAATACAATTCGTTTACAACTATTGTTTATTTCAAGTTTAGCAGTACTAGAACTAAATGTTGTAGGATCAGAATCAACATCAATATATTCTCCTTCTTCATTATTATTGTTAGCCGCACCATTATATGGATTTGCTAATCCTTTTCCTTTGATTATACTATTACCAATCAACAAAACGTCTCCTTTTACTTTGATACTTCCAGTAGTTAACCTTGGAGTAAAAGGTGTAGCTAGCTGCGCATGACTTGTAAAAATTGACATACTACATAACACCACTAATATCAATTGTGTTAGGCTATTATTTAATTTGCCATATTTTCTTTTGATAGGCAGATGTAAAAATGATAGTAAACATCGATTCAAATAAAGAAGCAATGTAATCAATCGTTCCATAAGGAACTTAGCTGTAATTATTGTAGCATTATTCATTTTCTCGGGGCTTTGACACTTGTTAAGTAATTATAAACTTATTGATTACAAATCAAGAAATATATTTTACTAATTATAATGGATTTTTTTATCAAAAATTCCAAATTTTTTCTCGTGATATTATTATTTTCAAACCTATTAATTATCTATTTTAACGATAGACATTTTCTCATTATATGCTTCATTTCCTTTGTTTTGTAAATTTGAAGTAGCTTGTTCTAAACTATCAAATTTTTCACAATAAATATAGTACATACTTGTATTCACGTTGTAAAAGAAATTAACATCCTTTCTTCCAGATGCAACCATTTTAGCTAAAAATTCATCTCGTTTTGCAACGTCATTATGCAGTGCCAGAACTAAATAAAATCCTGTTTGCTCATTTTTTATATTTTTTACTATTTGAATATTCGATTGCTCTTGACCAAAATCGAAATCAGTTACCTTTAAAGGCGTTTGACTAACTCTAGTAATCTCCTTTATTCTCTTTAAGGTAGCAACATCTTGCACATATCTATTATCATCAGTTTCAAAATTTGCTCGTTTAATTCGACGTTTCTTTTCAATATCAGTTTCAGATTTAATAGTCTCTAAAGTAGTCAATAACTTTTGATTTAATTCTTCGCCCTTTAATAATGCTGACTTGAGAGCATTTATTTTTTGTAAATAAGACACCGTAAGCACATCCGTTTTGTTTGCGGTTTTCTTCAATCTTTCATTATACAGTTTTGTTAAACTCTCTAATGATGCTCTCTGAATTCTATCTAAATCTGATAGCTGTACTTTTAAATCTTCCAATTTAGCATTTTCAGCTGAGGCACTTTTAAACGGTTTAGGCTCTTTATATATTCCTTTTTCACTTAGGTCATTTTCCTCTCTTATTTCATCTAGTTCTTTCTGTTTACCTGCAACAGAAATATTCAATTGACTAATCAAATCAGCTTGTTTTTTAGCTTGTAATTCAAAACTATCAGCAACTTCATCCATCGCTTTCGCGTTGTCATCTTTTAAAAGTTTAAGATTTGCTTCATCCTTTGCTTTGGCATCAGCAGCCAGTCTTACATTTTCGGTAGCGGCAGCGTCGGCTTTTGCTTTAGCATCTGCAGCCAATCTTAACTTCTCAGCAGTTTCAGCATCAGCTTTTGCTTTAGCATCAGCAACCAATCTTAACTTCTCAGCAGCAGCATCAGCTTTTGCTTTAGCATCAGCAGCCAATCTTAACTTCTCAGCAGTTTCAGCATCAGCTTTTGCTTTAGCATCAGCAACCAATCTTATCTTTTCAGCAGCATCGGCTTTTGCTTTAGCATCAGCAGCCAATCTTAACTTCTCAGCAGTTTCAGCATCAGCTTTTGCTTTAGCATCAGCAGCCAATCTTAACTTCTCAGCAGTTTGAGCATCAGCTTTTGCTCTAGCATCAGCAACCAATCTTATCTTTT
>NZ_JAQWTM010000324.1 GCF_029242675.1 Flavobacterium sp. | reverse complement strand
GTATCTCTAATATTAATTATACTTTTAGTTGGCGCATTTGCAACTTATTTAGCTGGTGATAAACTTGCTTCAATAGTAGCATTACTTTTTGGCCTTGGTGCATTAGCAACTACCATTGTATTATTAAACAATTTTAACGCTGGGGAAAACATTAGTGTCTTGAACCAATGGATTAATAAACCACAAGTTTCAATTGCGCTTACCGCAGATGGATTATCATTAGCTATGTTGTTGTTGACAACAGCTTTGACGGTAATTATTATTTTTACTTCTTTCGAGAATGTCTATAAAAATGCGAAAGCGTTTTATGCGTTGATCTTGTTCATGGCATTCGCTATGGCGGGAACTTTCTTAGCTTCTGATGGTTTGTTGTATTACATCTTTTGGGAATTAGCATTAATACCAATTTATTTCATCGCTTTGATTTGGGGTAATGGTGATGCCGAAGAGCGCAAGAATGCAGTAATTAAGTTTTTCATCTATACGCTAGCAGGATCCTTATTTATGTTGATCGCTTTTGTGTATTTATATCAAAAAGCAGGATCGTTCTTAATTGAAGATTTGTATGCTATAGAATTAACAAGAACAGAACAGTTTTGGATTTTCTGGGCTTTTTTCTTAGCGTATGCAATTAAAATTCCGTTGATTCCTTTTCATACTTGGCAAGCCAAAGTGTACCAAAAAGCGCCGGCTGTTGGAACGATGCTTTTGTCGGGGATTATGTTGAAAATGGGATTATACAGTGTTATCCGTTGGCAGTTGCCAATTACCCCAGTAGCAGCTAAAGAGTATTTACCGATGCTTTTAGGTTTAGGGATTGCAGGAGTGATTTATGGATCAATAGTAGCTTTAAGACAAAAAGATTTAAAGAAACTGTTAGCTTACTCTTCACTTGCTCACGTAGGATTGATTGCCGCAGGTGCTTACACCCTTACGCTTGATGGATTACGTGGTGCTGTTTTACAAATGATCGCGCACGGTTTTGTAGTTGTAGGTCTGTTTTTTATTGCAGACATTATTTACAGAAGATATGAAACTAGAGTTATTGAAGAAATGGGAGGGATACGTACACAAGCTCCAAAATTCGCTTCCTTATTTTTAATATTGGTATTGGCTTCAGTGGCATTGCCAACTACTTTTAACTTTGTTGGAGAATTTACCGTTTTATATAGTTTGTCTTTAATTAATGTATGGTATGCTGTATTAGGTGGAACGACAATTATATTAGGAGCTTACTATATGCTTAAAATGTACCAACATGTGATGTTAGGAGAAACTAATGTAAAAGCTTTCGCAGATGTTAGCTTCAAAGAAGGTGTAGCTTTGGTAAGTATTATTGCTGTATTGTTCTTCTTTGGGATGTATCCAAAGCCAATCACAGACTTGATTACGCCAAGTTTAGAAAGTATTTTAAATCAAATTAACAGAATTAACTAGTCAAATAAAAAAATGAATACATTAATAGCTATAATAGGATTAGGTGTTTTATGCCTTTTATTTGAAATATTTAACCTTAGAAAGGGAATTATTCCAATAACTGTAATTGGTTTATTGGCGGTTCTTGGTTTGGATATATCTGAATTTAATTCTCCAGATTCTTATTACAATAACATGATTGCTGTAAGTAAATTTTCATCTGCTTTTTCAGCATTGTTTATCATCTTAACTATTTTTCTTGTTACGTTAAGTCACAAGTTTTACGAAAATCATCAGGCTAAATTATCAGATTATATCGCCATTAAGATTTTCTTGTTAGCGGGAGCTGTAGCGATGGTTTCTTTTGGGAATCTAGCGATGTTCTTTTTAGGATTAGAAGTACTTTCGATTGCTTTGTATGTATTAGCTTCGAGTAATAGAGCAAGTATAAAAAGTAATGAGGCGGGATTGAAATACTTTTTGATGGGATCATTTGCCTCAGGAATTATTCTATTTGGAATTTGTTTGATTTACGGTGCCATTGGTAGTTTTGATGTGGTAGATATTAGTGATCTATCTCGTTCAGCTGAGTTGCCTGTATGGTTTCCAATAGGGATTGCCTTGCTTACAATAGGTATGTTATTTAAAATAGCAGCTGTTCCTTTTCATTTTTGGGCACCGGACGTTTACGAAGGTTCTCCTGCATTGACCACCGCTTTAATGAGTACACTAGCTAAAGTAGTATCTATGGCTACTTTATTTAAATTGTTAACAGTAGTAAATGCTGACTTGTCACCATCGTTCCAAACAGTGATTGTATTTGTTTCAATCGCATCAATGACGGTAGGTAATATTATGGCATTGCGTCAAGTAAATGTGAAGCGAATGCTTGCATTCTCAGGAATATCGCATGCAGGATTTATGTTGATGACGATTTTGAGTATTTCTAATGCAGCAGGAGCATTGTTATATTATACAGCTGCATATGCATTGGCTGGTATGGCAGCATTTAGTGTTGTTTTATACGTTTGCAAAAATAATGAAAACGAGGATATTACTAACTTTCATGGTTTAGGAAAAACAAATCCTTTGTTAGCTGCTATATTAACAGGCTCATTGTTATCCATGGCAGGTATTCCTATTTTTGCTGGTTTCTTTGCGAAATTGTTCTTGTTTGATGAAATGATTCAGTCTGGTTTTATAACCTTAGTTATTATAGCCGTGATCAACTCTATAATAAGTGTAGGTTACTATTTTAAATTGATAGTAGCTATGTACAATAAAGAATCTAATGAGGAACGAACAGGTACGCCTTTTGTTATCTATGCGGTAGCAATTGTGGCTTTAGCATTAAACATAGCGTTAGGTTTATTTCCATCGTTTGTATTGGATTTATTGGCTTAAGATTAAAGCCTTCAATATATAGTAAACCATCAAAAGTGATTTTGATGGTTTTTTGTTTTAGCGTACTTTCTGTTCGTGATGTTGTGCGTGTTTTGATACGATAGTAGTACTGCATTATAATCTTAAATGACATAAGATAGGTTTAGGTGTAAAAAGAACAGAAAATGTTATTGTTAAGTCGCTTTTGACATGTGCGAGAAGTTATTTTTAAGTTGTTTTAATCATTAAAAAATCCCGCTAGTACAAAATATGATAGTACTAGCGGGATTTAAGTTATTTGAAGGCTTAATCTCATCTAGGATTGTTTCTAAGGATAACTGTTCCTGATAAATTAGAGTCTTCTACTTTGTTTTTAGTTCCAGTGGCACGGAAGTAGTAGGAATTATCATCATCATTGTTGTTTTGATTGTTGCCGTAGTTATTACCATTATTTGGATAACTGTTTTGGTTATAGGCATAGTCTCTACCGCCTTTTACTGATCCAACAACATCTACAATTTGACCACGACGGTTATAAATTATTTCTAAACCACCTACACGCTCTAATGCATAACGGTTGTAAGTCATGTACACAGAGCCAATTCGTTTCACACGGTCGTTAACATCGTAATTAATGAACACATTCCCTACTTGTCTAACCCTACCTTGATCGTCATGGGCTACTTTTACACCATAATTTGCTTTTCGGCTATTATTTGGTGCGCCATACGTTTTATTCACGCCGTCGTTCCATTTTGATCTGTAATACATATCGCTACTACTAGTCGTAGGACGTGTATTAAAATCTAATTGTCCGTCAGGAAACACGTAAAATTCAATGCCCCGTTCCACGAAAACAATTGGGTCGTCATTTCTAAAATGTACTTGAGATTTTCTTACAGCTGAAAAATCTATTTTTTCTGCGGCGTTTGCTATACTGCTTCCAAATAGGAAGATACTAGTAACTAAAAAGGTAATTTTTTTCATGATACTTCTATTTTGAAATTGGCCTACTCTTAAGCTTTTCGGCTTTCGCTATTATTATTTATTTGATTAGCTATATTCAAGATGTGTGCCATAAATTGTATTCGACGATCAGTTTTATGTTGATTTATCTTTAGAAAACAAGTTAAGGTGTTGATTTATTAGAGATTATAAAAATTAAATTTGAGGTGAGAAAATAAGAATAGTTTTGTTTTTGATTATTTCTAAATTTAAGATGCTATCTTCAATGGGTAATTGTAAAGCAAATTTTGATTGCTAAATCCTAGTTGCGTTCAAGCTAAACTGTGAATGTTCAAGTTCACAAAAGTAGGCCGTACTAGATTTAAGTTCAGTTCGCAACTAAGGCTCTAAGGGTGTTACTATTTATGTGTTTTTCGCTAAAAACAGGCGGTCTTCAGTAAATGCAATTTTCTCAATATCAAACTATATGGTGCTGTAAAGTTTGAAAAATCACTAAAATCAGGTATTGTAAAAGCAAAGAAGAACGACCATCTTTGTATAAAATTCTTTCAAATGGGAAATCAAGTAGCTACTTTACGAAGAGGAAAACGAAAAGTAAACAAAATGGTTAATGGTAAAGATGATTCTTTTTATAGAATTGGCTTATTCACTTTTATTGTATTTGTATTCGCGGTCTCAAGCTTGGTAGCGATAAATATTTACAATTTATTGCCCTAGTATTTTCATATTGTTTTTTTCAATTGTGCTATATCTTAATTAAAGATTAAAACCACTTATATTCCTGTTAGTTTTTGTAAATTTGTATATACAAATAACATTTTTATAAAGTAATCATATAATGGATAATAAATTAAAAATACAAATATGGTCCGATGTAATGTGCCCATATTGCTACATAGGAAAACGACGTATTGAAGGAGCTATAGCTAAGTTTGGTCACCAAAATGCTATTGAAATAGAGTGGAAAAGTTTCCAATTAGATTCTAGCTTTAAAGCTTCTCCAGAGGATAACCTTTATGATCATTTAGCCGAAAAGTACCGTAAAGATAGAGATTGGGCTGTTGAAATGGTTGAAAATATGACCCAAAACGCTAAAAATTCAGGTTTGGATTTCCAATTAGGAAATGCAATTTTAGCGAATTCTTACAAAGCACATCGTTTGTTGCATCTTGCAAAAAAACACAATGTTGGTGATGAATTAAAAGAGCTACTTTTTAAAGCGTATATGACTGAAGGGAAGAATGTAGATGATACTGATACCTTAATTGCCTTAGGTGAAGCCGTAGGGATGGAAAAAGAGCTTGTAGAAGGTGTTTTAAATAGTGATGCTTACGGCCAAGAAGTCAAAAATGATATCGCAATGGCGCAGCAAATAGGTGTGCAAGGCGTACCGTTTTTTGTTTTTGACAATAAATATGCAGTGTCAGGAGCTCAGCACGAGGAGACTTTCGTTAAAACCTTAGAAAAAGTTTGGGAAGAGGGAAGCTTTGGACCACAATTAACAGTCTTGAATGCCAACGAAGGAGACAGCTGTGGGATTGATGGTTGTAATTAAATAGGAAGCCTATTATATAAGTTTTGTCTCGAAACAATCAATAAGTTTAATATATAAAAAAAGCCTGTTCGTAATGAACAGGCTTTTTAGTATTTAACAATTTTTTCGTTTAATGCTGCGCACCAAAGTCATTTTCGTTTAATTCGATATGATCATAGTCGGCAACCATTTCTTTTTCGTAGTCAATTTTTTCTCCTTTAGAGAATTTAGCAACGATTTTCTCCATGATTTCATAGATAACGGGGACAATAATCAACGTTAGGAATAACGAAGAAATTAATCCACCAATAATTACCCAAGCCAAACCATTTTTCCAACCTGCTCCTGCTCCAGATGCTAATGCAATTGGGAACATACCAAAAACCATGGCAATTGTGGTCATTAAAATTGGACGCAAACGAGCGTGATTCGCTTGGATTAAAGCTGTTCTAATCGTTTCTCCTGCAGCACGTCGTTGGTTGGTGTAATCGACTAACATAATCGCATTTTTACACACCAATCCAATTAGCATGATAATACCTAAAATAGTAAAGATATTCAATGAATTATTAGTTAATGCTAAAGCTAACATTGCTCCAATAAACGATAACGGAATAGCAAATAGTACCACAAACGGGTGAATAAAACTGTCATAAAGACCAACCATTACTAGATATACCAAAATGATCGCTGCTAATAACGCAATTCCCAAAGTACCAAAACCTTCACTTTGATTTTCTTGGTCACCACCCCAAATGTAACTTACACCTGTTGGTTTTTCTAGTTTATCTAATTTTTCTTGCCACTGGGTTACAATGGTACCGGCCGATACTCCAATGTTTTGACCTTGTACAGTTACAGAGGCTGTTTTATCTCTACGCTCTAATTTACTTGGTCCAGATCCCTCGGTTATAGAAGCAAATTGTGATAATTTAATTTGTTGCCCCATATCATTGATAAAGATAAGGTTACTAACATCAGTTATATTTTTGCGGTCAAAAGCATTGTATTTGATGTTGATATCGTATTCGTATTCACCCGCTCTAAATTTACCGTTTGTATTTCCACTGTATGCCGTTTGCATAGTCATACCTACAGTTTGCAAAGTCAAACCTAGTGCAGCCATTTTATCGCGGTCCACCTGTACGTTTACTTCTGGATTACCATCTTCAACAGTTAGTTTTATCTCGGTTGTACCTGGGATTTTTCGTAATTCAGCTTCCGCTAATTTGGCAAATTTCATGGCGCTCTCCACATTTGGACCCGTAACAATCAATCCTAATTTAGCGTCTTCGGCAGTTCCAAGTAATCCTACAGGAACCGTTTTTACTTTGGCACCAACAAGAACTTTCTCCAATTTACGTTTCATTCTCGCAGCATATACTGAGGCATCGTCCGTACGTTCGGATTGGTCAATCATTTTCACATCAATCTCTGCTTTGTAAGCTGTAGCTTGCGTACCACCCATTCCTTCAGAGGTTTGACCTATAGTGGTAATTTGGCTTTGTACATATTCTTGAGTTTTCAAGAAAGCTTCTGCTTTTTGCGTCATAAAGTTGGTTTGTTCAAGCGAAGCATCTTTTGGTAATTCGATTTGAACTAAGAATTCACCACTATCCGATGCAGCAAAAAATTCACCACCAATAAAACCACCACCCACTAATCCGATAGTTGAAGAGAAAAACAATACTACAACTACTAAAATAGTTTTGATGTAGTAATCCAAACACCAGTTTAAGATGCTAGTAACCCAGTTTGTAAAGCGGGTTAGCATGCTTTCGAAGCCAAGAATAACTCTTCCAAAAAGGTTGTTTCCTTCAATGTGTTCTAATTTTCCAAAACGAGAAGACAACCAAGGGATAATCGTAAAGGATGCTAAAAGTGATAATAAAGTAGAGATTACTACCGTCATACAAAACTGCGTAATGATGTTAGATACTAAACCACTACTTAAAGCAATAGGTAAAAACACTACTACAATTACTAAGGTAATCGATGTTACCGTTCCACCAATTTCGGCAGTACCATCATACGAAGCACGAATTCGGCTTTTACCCATCTCCATATGCCTGTAAATGTTTTCCAATACTACAATGGCGTCATCGACTAAGATACCTACAACTAGCGACAATCCTAGTAGACTCATTAAGTTTAGCGTGTATCCCAAAAGGTAAACACCAATAAAGGTAGCGATCAAAGAGGCAGGTATAGATACCATTACTATCAACGAGTTTCTGATACTATGTAAAAAGAAAAGCATTACCAAGGCCACCAATACAACTGCTATTAATAAATCGTGAAGTACTGAATCAGCAGCTTCTAGCGTGAAAATCGTACTGTCTTTGGCGATCTCTAGTTTCACCTCATTGGCTTTATAATCGCTTTCCAAGGTTGCAATAGTTTTTACTAGCTGTTCACTAACAGCCACTGCATTTGCATCTGATTGTTTTACGATTTGTAATACAATTGCACTTTTTTGGTCTATTCGAGCAATTTTTTCCGCTATTTTTTGTGCATCTTGTACATCAGCAATGTCTTTTAATCGAATTTGAATTCCGTTTTTAGAAGATACAATCAGGTTTCTTAATTCGTCAACATTCTTGTATTTTCCAGCAAGAC
This sequence comes from Flavobacterium sp., assembly GCF_029242675.1. Lineage (GTDB taxonomy): Bacteria > Bacteroidota > Bacteroidia > Flavobacteriales > Flavobacteriaceae > Flavobacterium. The sequence goes on along the minus strand of NZ_JAQWTM010000324.1, from coordinate 3,036 downwards.
GAATTAATATTTTTTGCTCTCTCGTTTGAATATTTCCCGTTGGGAAATCAAGATTAGAGCTTAAAATTATTTGCTGTACTTGCGGGATCGAAAGACCGTATCCCTGCATTTTTGTTGCATCAAGATTGACTTGGATTTCGCGTTCTTGACCACCAATGATATTTACTTGTGCTACTCCTTGCACACGGGATAAAACGGGAGCAATTTTTTTGTCGATCAAGTCATAAAAAGCAACTTCATCCATTTTACCATTGGCACCAATAGTCATAATTGGTAAATCGCTTAAGGAAAATTTGGTCAATGACGGTGGATCAGCGTCATTAGGTAAATCGCTTAATACAGCATTGATTTTACGTTGCGCATCATTCATAGAGTTATCTACATTAGCCTGAGAAGTCAGGGTAATCGATACAATTGACAGACTTTCATATGACTTGGAGTCGATTTTTTTTATGTTTTCCAATGAAGAAATGGCATCTTCAATTTTCTTAGTAACCGTGTTTTCAATCTCACTAGGGGAAGCACCGGGGTAAACCGTTGCTACTGTGATTACGTTGGTCTCGAATTTAGGAATCAATTCATAGCCTAGTTGACTATAACTGAAGATCCCACCTAAAATAAGTATTGTAAAAAGTACAATGACTAACGAGGGACGTTTTATGGATATTTCTGCTAGTTTCATTTTTTTATTTTATAAGAGTGATTAGTGACTAGTGACAGCGATACGGTAAAAAGCTATTTGTTACTAACTATTTACAGTTCACTAATTACTTTATTTGATAATTTCTACTGGATTACCGTTTTGCAAGTTAATTTGACCTGTTGTAATCACTTGTTCGCCATCTGATAAACCAGCTAATATTTCTACTTTATCTCCTAAAATTCTACCAGCAGTTACCGTTTTCAAGAAAGCTTTACCGTTTTCAACCACAAATACTTGGTTGCTACTAACACTACCTACAAAGGCGTTTCGTGGTATTACAGTCATTCTTTGTGTTTGCTGCGCTGATTTAAATAAAGCGGTACCGTACATTCCTGCTTTCAAGTCATTATTTACATTGTTAGCAATTTCAATTTCAACTGGAAAATTTAAGCTACTATCTGATTTTGCCGCAATAAAGGTAATTTTTCCTTTAAATTCTTGATTAGGATAAACACTTGAGGTAACGGTTACTGCTGTTCCTGTTTTTAAAGTAGCTACTTGTGATTCATTAACATTCACGATTAGTTTAAGCGTGTTCACGTTTACTATTTCAAAAAGTTGTGTTGGAGGCATAGCCGAAAGCATCGATCCAGGCTCAATAAAACGCTTGTTGATGATTCCGCTTATCGGTGCTTTAATTCTAGTATCGCCTACATTCAAACGTGCTTGTTTGTACATAGCATCAGCATTGGTTAAAGCCACTTTTGATTGATCTAATTGTTGTTTCGTTACACCACCTGTTTTGTAGGCATTTTCAAAACGATTATAGTCTGATTTTGCGTTTAAGTACGCCGCTTCTGCAGCTTGCGCATTGATGTTTATGGCATCTCCTCTCATGATAGCTAGAGTCTGCCCGACACTTACGCGATCACCTTCTTTAGCAAGAACACTAATTACTTTTCCTGATTTTTCAGCAGAGAAAGCAAGTTGTTGTTTTGGTTCAAAGTTTCCGTTGGCAATAAAATCCAAATTGACTTCTTCAGTTTTTACTCCCGCTACTTTCACAGAAACGCTAGCATTTTTTTCAGCAACAATGGCTATTTTTTCCTCATTGGCAGCTTTATTTTTCATTAAAATAAAGGCGATTAAAGCTAAAGAAGCAATAATTACAAGTGCGATAGTTATATTTTTTTTCATTTTAGTTATTGATAAGAGTTTTTAGTTGTCCTTTTGATTTGATTAATTTTATTTCTGCTAGTTTGTAATCTAAAATGGCAGCAGTATAATTGTTTTGCGCTTGAGTCGATGCGTTTTCAGCATCTAGCAAATCTGTTAGCGAAGCTAGACCTTGTAAATAGTTATTGTTTATGTTTTTTAATATTTCATCAGCCAGTTTCATGTTCTCTTTTTGGTTTTTCAGAGTAATTAAACTGTTTTCGATTTGCGTACTGGCATTTTTAAAGTCTAAGTCTAATGCTAACTGTGTGTCTTTGATATCCTCATCGATGGTGCGTAGGGCAACGTCAGCTTGTCTTACTTTGGCTCTAGTTCCAAAACCACTGAAAATCGGAATACGCAGATTTAAACCTATTGCGGCAAAATCCGACCAATATACGCCATCAGAAGGTTTTGCAAACCATGGCAGTTGAGGGCCTTGACCAATATAATTGTAACTAGCAGAAAGTGATAGTGTAGGATAGTATCCCGCTACAATGGATTGTTTTTGCAACTCAAGCAATTCTTGTTGCTTTTTCATCAATAAGTATTCACTGCGGTTTGAAACGTTTGGACTATCCGTTAGAGCGGATGGGCTTACTTCAAATTGCGATTGTGGAATATTAATTTGGGACTCCATAGGCATTCCCATGTAAAATTTTAAAGCATTTTCTTGTAATTGAACAGCATTAATAATTTGCTGTTTCTGTGTATTGATGTTCGAAAGATTAACATTCATTCGGTCTAAATCTATTCTTTTGGCAAGACCGTTATCAAATTGTCCTTTTACGATATCTCTTACTTTAGTGGTGGTATTTAAATTGCTTTCGGCCAAAACTAATTTTTGACGCAATACATACACTTGGTAGTAATTGTTAGCAACGTTTTCGATCACTTGCTCCTCCGTTAATTGATCATTAATCTGATAAAATTCACGAGTGGTTCGTGCTGCTTTTAAGCCTGTAAAAACCGTTTGATCAAACAAGGCTTGTGTTAATGAAACCCCAGCAGTAGATACCCATTTTTGCCCAAAAGCAGCTTGGATTGTCGTTCCCGGTGCGCCAAAACCCGCTCCGTCAATAACTGTAGTTTGAATGATAGGATTGTGTGTTAAATTCCCGTTAGCGGCTATTTGCGGTAAAGCTCTTGATCTAATTTCTTGAATTTGGTATTCGCTG
>NZ_JAQWTM010000309.1 GCF_029242675.1 Flavobacterium sp. | reverse complement strand
CACTTCCCAAACTTAAATATTTTGAAGGTATGAAAATGATGAATGGGATGATGAAAATGAATGGCGATTTAGATGATATGGGTATGAAGATGTCTTATAATCAAATGGATATGAATGTGGTAATGTACCCAGAAATTACAGGAGAACAAAAAAAGAAAGGTGATGAAAAAATGAAGAATATGAAGATGACTGAAGGTGATTATAACAGTAATGCGCTATCGGATATCACAACATTAAATTATGCAATGTTGAAATCACCCACAAAAACTTCACTTCCAAAGGATGCGCCAATAAGAGAATTAAAATTTGAATTAACAGGAAATATGAATCGCTATGTTTGGAGTTTAGACAACAAAGTAGTTTCTGAATCAGATAAAATATTAATTAAAAAAGGAGAAAATGTTCGCATCACAATTCACAATAACTCTATGATGCGTCATCCCATGCACTTACATGGTCATGATTTTAGACTTTTAAATGGTCAAGAAGATTATGCTCCTCTAAAAAACGTTGTCGATATCATGCCTATGGAAACCGATGTTTTTGAATTTAATGCTAATATCGAAGGGGATTGGTTCTTTCATTGCCATATTTTATATCATATGATGAGCGGTATGGGCCGTGTTTTCTCTTATGAAAATCAAGCACCAAATCCCGAAATTCCCAACCCCAAATTAGCACAGCGCAAACTATTTGCTGATGATAGAAAATTCCATTTGATGGCTGAAAATGATTTTGCTACAAATGGAAATGATGGAGAAGCGATGTATCAAAGCACCCGATGGAGTATCGGTACAGAATGGCGATTGGGTTACAACGACAAACATGGATACGAAACTGAAACCCACATAGGTAGATACATAGGTAAAATGCAATGGATCATGCCATTTATAGGCTTTGATTGGAGGTATAGAAAAATGGGAATGGATATACAGGAAAGTAATCTTTTTGGGCAAACTAATACCAAAGATAGACGAGCTCTTCTTAGTGCGGGTCTTAATTATACCTTACCGATGCTCATAATGGCACAAGCTGAAGTATTCACTGACGGAAATGTGCGCTTACAATTTGAACGAAAAGACATTCCTGTTTCAAAAAGATTACGAATGAATTTAATGTGGAATACCGATAAAGAATACATGGCAGGATTGAGATATATAGTAAAAAGGAACTTTGGAATTACTACCCATTATGATAGTGATATGGGTCTAGGGTTTGGAGCAAACTTGAATTATTAAAAATTAAAATTTACAACGAGAACAATTGATGTGGGATAAAAGATGTTTTCAGTAATATAAAAAAGATAGAAAAAACGGATCTAAACGGCCTTGATACAAGTATTGAAAGTGTCACTAATATTGGCTATTAATTTCGAAGTGGAAGTAATTAAACGAATAAGAAAATTACCCACAACACGACATTACTTTTAAATTCCAAACTTCTATCCGAGGCCGGTTAAGTTCTGTGAAAATAAAAATTCGAACTATTTTACATAACAAAATGATGTCATAAATGAAGCTCTATATTAAAAACATGGTTTGCGGCCGTTGTGAATTAGCAATTATAACTGAATTGAAAAAAATGAAGTTTACTGTTATTTCGATAGTATTAGGGGAAGTCGAAATTGCTAATAATTTGGACGAAAGTCAAATAAAAACACTATCAAAAAACCTTAAAATAATTGGTTTCGAACTGTTAGATGACAAGCAAAATAGGACAGTTGAAAGAATCAAAAGTTTAATCATTGATATAATACACTATAAAAAGGAGCTACTGAAAAGTAATTTATCAAACTATCTAACCTCCGATTTAGGGCAGGATTACAGTACATTAAGTAAATTATTTTCAAAAAATGAAGGGTTGACAATTGAGCATTATTTTATTGCCCAAAAAATTGAATTAGTAAAAGAACTATTAATCAATAACGATATGACGTTAGGTCAAATTGCAATTCAGCTTAATTATAGTAGTACAGCGCATTTAAGCAATCAATTCAAGAAAACTACTGGTATAACCCCTACTCAGTTCAAGAAGCTAAAAGTGTTAATAGTTAAAAATGATCTATAACTTGCTAATTATACAAAGCTTAGCCAAAATTGTGTAACACAAAAAAGTAGATTTATTACGATATTTGTATAAGTAATCTTAAATAATAAAAAAATGAAACACTCTTATAAAATTACCGGAATGAGTTGCAATGGATGTCGTACTAAAGTAGAAACTACATTGAATGCTATAAGTGGCTTGGAGGCTGTTGTTACTTTGGAAC
>NZ_JAQWTM010000279.1 GCF_029242675.1 Flavobacterium sp. | reverse complement strand
TTACTTTAGATTTAACTACGCTCAAAATCACATCAATATCATGGATCATTAAATCTAAGACTACAGGTACATCAGTACCGCGAGGATTAAATTCAGCCAATCGATGCGTCTCAATAAACATAGGATGTTCGATCATATCCTTTGAGGCGATAAAAGCAGGATTGAAGCGTTCGACATGACCTACTTGACCTTTTACCTTGTACTCATTTGCTAAAGCAATTATTTCTTCGGCTTCTTCAAGAGTGTTTGATATAGGTTTTTCGATAAAAACATGTTTACCTGATTTAATGGCAACTTTGGCACATTTATAATGGGAAAGAGTGGGAGTAACAATGTCTATAACATCTACAGCAGTCAAAAGAGAAGCGATTGTGCTAAAGTGTTTGTATCCAAATTCCTTAGCTATTTTATCAGCATTTTCTTGATTGGGATCGTAAAATCCAACTAATTCATATTTCTCGGATTGTTGTAATAAACGCAAATGTATTTTTCCTAAGTGACCAGCACCTAATACTCCAATTTTTAGCATAATAATGTTCTTTCCACAAAAATAGCAATTAAAATTAAATTTCTGTTTTTTAGAAACCTAAAATCCATTTTAATCTAGTAATAACTTCATTTGAATTTTGCAACTTGTTTTTTGCCATTTTAACATCTAATTTTACAAAAAAATAAAATAATAATTTTGAAAGACACAGCAAAACATCAAGGCCTTAGAAATCAATTAGTAAGTGTTTTGCAGCAGAAAGGAATTACAGATATAAATGTCCTAGAAGCGATAAAAAAGATACCTAGACATTTATTTTTAAATTCTAGCTTTGAAGATTACGCTTACCAAGATAAAGCATTTCCAATAGCGGCCGGGCAAACGATTTCTCAACCTTACACTGTTGCTTTCCAATCAGAACTACTACAGATTAAGAAAGATCATAAAGTTCTAGAAATAGGTACGGGATCCGGTTATCAAACGGCTGTTTTGTGCCTAATGGGAGCTAAGGTGTATAGTGTAGAAAGGCAAAATGAATTGTTTAAACAAACCTCTGTTTTATTACCTAAATTGGGTATCAGACCCAAACATCTGACCTTTGGTGATGGTTACAAAGGATTGCCTACTTATGCTCCGTTTGATAGTATTATCGTGACCGCTGGAGCACCGATGATTCCGCAACCATTAATGGCACAATTAAAAATAGGAGGAAGGCTAGTTATTCCGTTAGGCGAGGATGTTCAAATTATGACGTTGTTGATTCGTATAAATGAAACACAATTTGAAAAACATGAGTTGGGTGAATTTCGATTTGTTCCACTTTTAGAAGATAAAAATTAATTAAAAAACCATTCCTAATCAGAATGGTTTTTTATTGTGCAATTTTGCCTATGTAGCGTTCTAAACTGTCTTTAGCAGTTTGTGCGATGAGTAAAAGAAATGCTTCCTTATCGCCTTTGCTCACTGTGTTTTCATACCTCAATTTGTTGTCATGATCTCCTTTGTTATTGACCATAACATAGCCTTGTTGTAGCAGTATTACATTTTGCACGAGTCGGCTTGTTTTACCATTATTAGTGGTAAATGGTTGAATGAGTTGTATTTTTAAATGTGCTTCTGCAGCTAAAATTATAGGGTGAACGGCATTTTTATGATTTTCGTACCAATTAAAAAAATCGTCCATATCCTTCGCTAGTTGGTCAGGTTGTGTAGATTTTAGATCAATCAAAGCGGTTTTGCGGTATTTTCCCGCATCATCTATTTGAATTCCTCTCGCTAAGAAATGATGAATGGTGAGTAATTCTTTTTCAGAAAAAGGAGTATTTTTTTCCGTTAAACCTTTTACATATGAAATGGCTTCAACATGATTTATTACTTCTAAATGCTCTTTCATGGTTTTACCCGCAATAGTGATTCCTTGGTTAATCACTAGTTCAGTTTCTGCTAGAGAAAGCGTATTACCGTCAAGCCGATTACTCTCAAAAATAAATTCTAATTCAAGTGCTTTAAGCACAGTATCAGATTCAAATTGGCGGAATCTTTCTCGCTTTAATTTTAATAAATCTACCTCGTCTAAATGCTGTTGTAATGCTTTTGAAACCGAATTTGAAGAATTATTTCTTAGACTTTTTATTTCTTCTTGCGCTTCTGCTAATGCCTGAAGGGCTAAGTTTTCATCACCAATTTCATAAATGATTTTTTCTTTTAGCCAAGTAATCATGATGGTTTCGTAGTCAATTTCTAGAATTGCCGCTAGTTTGATTACTTGCTCTTTAGTAGGTTTACGAGTTCCGCTTTCAAACTTACTAATGAGTGCTTGGTCAATACCAAGTAATTGTGCAAGTTCTCTCGTTTTTAACTGCTTTAGTTCACGAGCATTTTTAAGTAGCGTTTTCATGATGTAGTTAAAGGATGTCTTGACAATTTTAGTCAATAATTAATCTGAAAAAAAAGTACTTCGATTGCAAAGTACTTTTACTATTTAATTGTTGAATACCTTTTTGATGCGGTCTAAATCGCGCTTGGTATCTTGTTCCTTCAAAGATTCTCGTTTATCGTACGTTTTTTTACCTCGGCAAAGACCAATTTCTAATTTAGCCATCCCTTTTTCATTCGTAAACAATTTTAAGGGCACAATTGTCAAACCTTTAGCTTGCACGCTTCGAGCTAAGCTTTTTAATTCGCGTTTGTTCAAAAGTAGTTTACGTTCACTTCGTGCCTTGTGGTTGAATTGATTCCCAAAAGTATACTCCTCAATATAAGTATTGATGGCAAATAACTCATTATTACTAAATTCACAAAAGCTCTCCGTAATATTTGCTTTTCCTAGTCGGATAGATTTGATTTCTGTACCGGCTAAAACGATTCCAGCAGTAAATTTCTCGATGATTTCATAATCGAATCGAGCTCTTTTATTTAATATGTTGATTGTTTTAAGCATAGAATGCAAATGTAGGAACAAATCAATAAATGAACACTATTTTTTGTAAAATTGATTTAAATTTACCAAATGGAAAATCAAGTTTCAAAAGATCCGTTACATGGACTTACCCTTAAATTTATTTTAGAACGATTAGAAGCTCATTATGGTTTTGACACCTTGGGTGAATTAATCAATATTAAATGTTTTAATGATAATCCTAGTGTGAAATCAAGTCTTACTTTTTTGCGCAAAACCGATTGGGCTAGAAAAAAAGTAGAGGAGTTGTATATTAGTTCCATTTCTAAATTTCAAAACTAAAACAGCACTGTTTTATTCGCTTTAAAAAATGCTATTTAACCTTGTACTTAAAAGTATTTAATGTCTTTTGTTTAATAGGCCATATACCGCTGCATCTAAAAACCGACCTTCAAAGTATTGGTTTTCTTTAAAAAGTCCTTCTTGTACAAAGCCATTTTTCTCCAAGACCTTGGACGATGCCTTATTTTCAGGTGCTATAACTGCTTCAATGGAGTGTAAGTTCATTGTTGTAAAACCGAACTCAATTAGATGTTTAACTACCTCTGAAATTATTCCTTTACCACTTTGCGATGGGTGTAAAATATAACCAATTTCAGCTCGGTGATTTTCAGGGCTAATTCTATAAAAACCGGCAACACCTATCAAAGTATCGTTGCCTTTTAGTGTAATTCCCCAATTTATTCCTTCTGAAGATTCGATTTTTTCATCAATGCTTTTAATGTGTTCGATTGCTTCTTCAAAATTAGTTGCTAGCGGTCTTGGAATGTATTTCATTATTTCGGTATCCGAACGAAGAACAAACATCTCCTGAACATCAGCTTCTGTTACTCTGCGCAGTACTAATCGTTCCGTACTGAGGATAGGGAAGGGATTGAAATTTAAATGGACCATTTTAATTTGATTTATAGTATTTCTATTGAAAAGGCTGTTTGAAACTGTGTATTTGGTTTTAAAACCTGAATACCTTCTTTCTCAAAAAGATTTCCAGTACTGTTTTTTGTATCAGAATAACCAAACCAGGGTTCAATGCAAAGAAAAGGAGCGTTAACCTTTGTCCAAAGACCCAAATGTGGAAAAGTAGGAAATACGACCTTTACAAAAGGCAAATTGTTTTTTAGAATTGTAATTGCTTTAGATTGTAATTCTTTAAAGATGAGCGCATCATTTTTAAATAAGTCATAATCTAACGGAACTATTTTAGTAGTTGCTTCTAAAATTGCGGTTGTATCCACTAGTAAATTATCTTCAAGTAAATGATAGGTTAGTGTTTCCTCGGTTTCAAATTCGATTGCATAGTCTT
>NZ_JAQWTM010000234.1 GCF_029242675.1 Flavobacterium sp. | reverse complement strand
CCAACGAAATTAATGATTCTTCTAATTCCTGTTTATTTAATCGTAATTCTAATAACTTCATTGCTTGCTCAGACAATGCTTTAAGAGACTTAATTTGAATGGGGGATAATATTTTTGGTTTGTGATCAATAACACAGATAGTGCCCAATGGTAACCCTTGTCTACTTTTTAATGGAACACCCGCGTAAAAAACAATATTAGGTTGACCAATTACTAATGGATTATCTTGAAATCGAACATCATTTCGGGCATCAGGAACAATCATAAAATTATTAGGATCATTGATAGCATGCCCACAAAAAGTTAAATCTCTGGGCGTATCTGCACTACCTAATCCAATAGTGGACTTAACCCATTGTCTTTCGTCTTCAATGAAAACAATTTGCGCAATTGGTGTCTCACAAATTTGAGAAGCAATCATGGTCAAATTTTGGTAATCTTCCTCGGGCAAACTGTCTAGAATAGAATATGATTCTAAAGCTTTTAATCTTTCCTTCTCTAGAATATGTTTTTCGGGCTTAATCATGATAACATTTTAAATTTAAATAGTAAACCACAATTGCATTAGAATAGCAATTTCAAGGTTCAAACAATAATAAAAGAACAAAATTGTTCTGTTTTGGTAAAACTAATATTAAAAACTACATAACGTTGAACTGCAGCTCTATTTTACGTAAATTTTATGATTGAGACGTGAAATTATTGTAAATTACCATAAAAATCTCTCAGAAACTTAAAAACGTAAGAATTCCTTAATTTCTAATCACGGTACCTTCAAGTACAATATATTAACAACTAGTCCAAGAGTGGAACTGCAAAAGTAGAAAAAACACTTTGCTCTTTCATTACTTCTTCAATATCCTGTAATTTTCTCGGCGCCTCTGCAGAAAGGTTTATAGGACCTTTGGCAGTTATTAGAATATCGTCTTCAATTCGTATTCCAATCCCCCACCATTTTCGATCACAATCACTTCCCTCCGGGATATAAATCCCAGGTTCAATAGTGATAACCATGGCACTTTCTAGATTGTTATACATACCGGGATCGTGAACGTCTAAGCCAATGTGATGACCCAAACCATGCGGGAAATATATATTAGCAAGCTCCTCTGATTTTGCAACTCCAAGTTTGACCAATCCTTGATTAATTATTTTGCGAGCAATAATATCCAATGATCTAAAGCTAGCACCCACGATTGAAGCTGCAATCCCTGCTTCCTGTGCTTGGTAGACCAACTCATAAATTTGCTTTTGCTCCTTTGAAAAACTACCATTTGCCGGAATTGTTCGCGTTACATCAGCGGTATATCGATGGTATTCAGCACCTAAATCCATTAAAACCAATTCATTTCCAACCTTAGTTTTACTGTTTTCTATGTAATGTAAAACACAACCATTTTGACCAGCGCCTACAATGGAAGGATAGCCTTCGAACTCGCTACCGTATTTTTTATAAATGAACTCGTGAATCCCTTGAATTTCAGTTTCGGACATACCTGCATGCATTGCTTTCATTACCTCCCTTTGCGCCATTGCTGAAATGCGTACGGCTTTAGTCAATAATTTCAATTCTTCATCCGTTTTAATTTCCCGCAAACTAGTCATATAGAGAGAAATAGAACTGTCGTCTAAATTCTGTTTTTTAGTAGTACCAGTACTTTTGAAACCAATTTGGTTTTTGAAAGAGTCTATCAACTTATATAAATCAGCTTTTTCTCTTCTTGATGATTCTCCATTGTCGTCTTTAAATTCTTTAAATAAAACATGATCAAATTTGGTGAAATCAACGCCCGATTTTAAAAAGGCAGAACCATTATATGCTTTTGAAAACCCTAATTCCTTTTTAGCACCTTCAGTACCTAATCGTACGCCCGTCCATTGCTCTTGACTTGCATTTTTTTCTTGTACATAGAGTATCTCCTTGTAGGTCTTGCCTTCATTGTCTTTTTGCTCATTAGAAAAAAGCATTAAAACACAATTAGGTTCTTTATATCCTGTCAAGTAATAAAAATCAGGATCTTGATGGTAGACATAATCCACATCATTGGCACGGTTTCGAACTGGATTTCCAAAAAAAACTGCAACACTATTCGCAGGCATTTTTGCTCGGAAAGAATCTCGGCGTTTTTTATGAAATTGTGTTGATAAATAATCTGTAGGATTACCGCTTTGGCAAAAAGCCAAATTCACAAAAAAAGAAAACAGCACTATAAAAGAAAGTCTGGTTTTACACATATAAAGATTGAATTATAAATTAATTTTATAGTAAATATACTATTTTTATAACTGCTTACCGTTTCTATTTCACTATGGACTTCTAAAATTTGGTTGCTAATTGAATAACAGAAGTGTCCTATATTTAAAACGACCAACGAATAGAAAATTAGTTCATATCCTCATACATCTTGAATAATTGAGTCACAGTATTCCAATTTCGGATAGTTGCGGTGACGCTTAATTTTTTTTCAATGTATTTTTGATCTAATCTTGTTTTACCAGCACCAACGGCATATTTAATAAAAATTTTATTCGCATCGATTGTGGCTTCATCTGGTTTAAACTGACTTATTTTTAAATCATTGATGTTTTCAGAGCGAAGTTCTTTTGAAATAAAGGCTACATACAATTTCTTATGATCGACCTCTTTTTCTTTTAAAAATGGATTATTGTTGAAGCAATTTTCAAGGTCTTTTTTACCAATTACAATAGTTGGAACATCATAACCAAAAACTTTAAAAATTTCCTGTTTAATTTTAAATCCAACGGTGGCTGCATTTTCCTCCTCAGTTGTAACAAATACATTACCTGATTGGATGTAGGTGGTAACGTTGGTAAATTCCATATTTTCCAACATTTTTTGCAATGCATCCATTTTGATCATATTGTGACCAGATACATTAATTCCTCTTAATAAAGCCAAGTGAGTTGTCATGAAATTGTGTTTTACACTTTAACACGACAAAGATATTGTCTTTATTAGCAGAATCATAATTAAAATCTCACTGTCTTGTCTCCATTAAATTAAGTCGGAAGAACGGTCAATGTTACTACAATAAAACTTTAATAACAATCTTTTTTACTTTGGTTTCATTACCTGATCGGATACAAGGACGATGTAAATCATCAGGAAAAAACAACGTAAACATTCCCGCTTCTAACTTAATATAGGATGTTTCGCCTTCGTAAAAAGTATAGTCTTTATCCACATCAAATGATTGTATTTTTTGATCTCTTTTCGAAGCGATTCCAATTAATTCTTCACCTTGCAGCATATACTGAATATCAATATACTTCGTATGTCCCTCTAAAAAACAATCTTTTTCTTCTTTTGTATCATACTCTTGGACAATTGCAAAAATATTTCTTCCGTCAATTTCGTAGACACCTTCGGGAATAGTTGTTAAATCGGTTGACGTAATAAAGTTAAATCCTGCCGCTAGTCGATCTGTGATAGAGGCATACAGTCCGTAATTTTTAATTGAATCCAATACCATTTGTAAAACACCTTAAGTTAGGCCGCAAATATCAAAAATAAGATTCGTAGTTTCAGGCCTACCTCCTACTTTATTCGAAATTCCTTTATTTTTGAATTTTCTAATTTCCTATTTTAAAACTATCTTCGTTTTTTTGTTTTTAGAATCGAAAAGCTATCCAAATTATTTAAAATGTCTAACAACTTGCTGCTTACTCCTATTGAATACTTGAAAGGTGTTGGACCTAACAGAGGAACCTTGCTCCGCAAAGAATTAGGGATTCATAAGTATGGTGATTTACTTAATTTGTACCCGAATAGATATATAGATCGAACACGCTACTATAAAATTAACGAAATACAAAACAATATTGCCGAGGTTCAAATTATTGGAAAAATAATCAACATAAAAACAGTTGAGTTTGGAAAAGGCAGAAAACGATTGGTAGCTACCTTCGTTGATGATACGGGCCAAATGGAGTTGGTTTGGTTTCAAGGTCATAAATGGGTCCGCGAATCATTAAAATTAAATGAAGTCCTTGTCATTTTTGGAAAATGCACATCGTTTAACGCTATGTACAATATGGCGCATCCTGAAATCGAATTGTGGAGCGAACATGAAAAAAGTTTGCGTTCAGCCATGCAAGCCGTTTATCCCTCTACTGAAACGCTAACCAATAGAGGTATTACAAATCGGGGTATTAACAAAATGATGCAACAGTTGTTTATTGAAACGCAAGCCTTATTTGTTGAAACCTTACCAGACTATCTATTACAGGAATTAAAACTCATCCCTAAAAATGCCGCTTTATTCAACATTCATTTTCCTAAAAGCGCTGAAGCTTTGGCGAAAGCCCAATTCCGACTAAAATTTGAAGAATTGTTTTTCATTCAGTTGCAATTGATCATGAAAAATAAAATTCAGAAACATAAAATAAAAGGACATCCATTTGCAAAAGTAGGAGAATATTTTACTGACTTTTATCAAAACCATTTACCCTTTGAACTTACAGGAGCTCAAAAAAGAGTAATAAAAGAGATAAGAACAGATATGGGCAGCAACGCTCAAATGAACCGTTTATTGCAAGGAGATGTAGGTTCAGGAAAAACGATAGTAGCCTTTATGAGTATTCTTTTGGCTATTGATAATGGCTTTCAAGCTTGCTTGATGGCTCCGACAGAAATCTTAGCCAATCAGCATTTTATTGGACTATCTGAACTAGCTAGCAAATCCAATATTACTATAAAAATATTAACCGGTTCTACGAAAACGGCCGCCAGAAAAATACTCCACGAAGAATTAGAAAACGGAAGCCTACAAATTTTAATAGGCACCCACGCATTACTTGAAGACAAGGTTAAATTTCAAAATCTAGGATTAGCCGTTATCGATGAACAACATCGCTTTGGCGTAGAACAACGCTCTAAATTGTGGAAAAAGAATACTATTCCGCCTCACGTCCTCGTGATGACCGCTACCCCTATTCCGCGTACACTAGCCATGAGTTTGTATGGTGATTTAGACATATCAGTGATAGATGAATTACCTCCGGGAAGGAAACCAATCCAAACCGTCCACCGATTTGACAGTAACAGACTTAAAGTGTGGAAATTTATTCGTGATGAAATAGCCATTGGCAGACAAATATATATTGTATACCCTTTGATTCAAGAATCAGAAAAAATGGATTTCAAGGACTTAATGGATGGTTATGAAAGTATTTCTCGTGATTTTCCACTGCCGCAGTACGCCATATCCATTTTACACGGTAAGATGAAACCAGCCGAAAAAGATGCGGAGATGAAACGGTTCTCCGATGGTAAAACCAATATCATGGTGGCAACTACCGTAATTGAAGTTGGTGTGAATGTTCCCAATGCCTCTGTAATGATTATTGAAAGTGCTGAACGTTTTGGATTATCACAACTGCATCAGTTGCGTG
>NZ_JAQWTM010000232.1 GCF_029242675.1 Flavobacterium sp. | reverse complement strand
TATTACCAGCATCTAAAAATACAGCGCCTTTAACCAGACCGTAAATTTGTCCGCGGTATTCCGTATTGAATTCCAGCTTAAAATCACCGGACTGATCCGCTAGGAATCCTCCGCTATTGGTAGCTGAGCCGTTAAAGGTTCCGGGACCAATAGATCGGGCTCTAAACGCTCGAATACTATTCGTTCCTCCATTAAAAAACTGCTTGATAAAAGGCATTTCAGTTGAATTACCATACGCTAATCCTGCGCCTACAATCACTCTACTAGCTAATTGTGATTCTTTACTTAGTTTGAGGTAATGACGCAGCTCACTTTCGACTTTAACAAATTGACTAAAAGGGACATTAAAGATTTCTTTGGTTTTGCCGGCATTCGTATTAGCGCCCGTCACTAATCCAGTTACATTGCCTGATAAATCCAAGCTTCCTTTGTAGTAGAAAGTATGTTTTTTACGGTTCAACATCGTATTTGTAAAAGTGTAGGAGTAGGTAGGACCAAAAATCAATTGTTTTTCAATTACTTTCCCTAATGAAGCATTAGCATCAATTTGTTCTTGGTACAATGCCGTCACATTTTGCGGACTGGCATAGGTGATTTCAGTTAGGTTCAATAAATGTTCCTTGCGCTCGTTCTCTTTCCATAAATAACCAAAGGATCCTTTAAAGGTTTGTAAGGAGTAGAGCTTGGTTCGGTTTTGGTATTCGTAGCCTAAAGTAGCTTTGGTCTTAGGAACAAAACCACTAGCTGATTGAAATTTAAAAGGAGCAATGATGCGCGGCCAAATCATGTTAGCTTCGGTACCAAAACGATAAACATTAAAACCATTATTTTGCCCTGAAACTTGTACCTCTACACCTCCAAAAGCAGATATAGTTAGCTGTTCCGCACCTTTTAATAAATTGCGATTGCCCCAGTTCAGATTCAATTCGGTTCCGGTATAATTGGCTGAGTTGGTTTTAGCTAATAATTCCAATCGGATGGACTTTTTAGGTAATGGTGTAAGATAGTAGTAAGCATCTAGATAATTACCCGTGGTGTCCGCTACCTTAAAGGAGTTTTTTACAAATTTAAAAGTTCCCAAGTTGACGAGGCGATTTAAAGATAAATTATGATCAGTGCGGTTGTATAAATCGCCTTTTGTAAAGTAGAGTGTACGGTCAAAAATTCGCGGTTTAAAAAGATTATCAGGATCGATAATCGTAAAATCTTTGTATTGAACAATGCTATCACTTGTGGTAGTCAGTTGGTCTGAATTGATGGCGTAATTAGGATAGACAATCACTTTGTTGATCTTGTATTGCTCTTCTGCCAACTTAGGTGTTTCATCTTTTATTTTGACGATTAAATCAACTTTGTGGTCAGCAACGGTGCTATCAACCTGTACTTTGATGTAATCGGCATTAAAATAATAGAATCCCTTTTCTTTGAGTCGGGCATCGATGCGTTCGCGCTCTGCTTTTATAGCGTCAAGGCTGTAACCTTCATCTATCTTTAGTAAGCTACGTTTTTCAGATTCGAGAATGGTAGTTGCAAGTAGGGAGCTATCTTGCGGAAATTGTACGGATCGAATCGTGTACTGCTGCTTGGGAATCACGGTATAGGTCGCATAAGCTGTTTTACCGCGTCGAGTAGAATCAGCAGTGGCTTTGGTATTAAAATAGCCATTGTTTTGGCTGTAATTCTCTAGTACTTTTTTAGTGTATTCTAAATCGACTTTGCTATATAAAACAGGCGGTTCACCGACTTTGTTTTTCAACCAATAGCGAAATCCTTTTTCTTTTTTTGGCGTTCCAGCCAAATTATAAAAAAACAATTTGGGTCTGATTCCTAAAAAGGAGCTATTTGGCTTGGGACGCGTCAATTCTTCTAATGCCGCTTGAATTGCTTTTCGTTCACTTTTAGTAGTAGCAACGCCTTCTACTTTAACTTTAGCTCCGGTGTATAGGAGTTCGCCTTCGGGCAAATTTTTGGTACCACCACAACCGTAAAAAAATAGTGTAGCAAGTATTAAATAGGGAATAGGGGTTGTGATTTTCATATTATTGATCGATCTCCTTATTTCTTTTTTGATTTTGATTCTTCTTTATCAGTTTTACTTTTTTGAAACAGTTCTTTGAATTTATTGTAATCCAATGTTAAAATAAAAGCAACTCCCGTTTCGATTACTTGTCCTTGCAAAGCCACTTGGTATTTATTCAAGCGGTAGGCTTTTAATTTATAACGGCCGTCCTGCGATAATTGATATTCTACAGCTACATCTCCGGCAATAGTATTGGTAGTTTCATTCGCTTGTTGTGGTCCTTCAAGCCCAAAACTGCTTCCCACAGTAACCTTTAAGCGGTCATTCAAAAGCTTTTTAGAAACCCCCACACTGAGGTCGGTTTTATTTTCTACTTGTCCCGTAGTGTAATCTTGAGCAGTATTTAAGTCAAAGTTCAATTCGACGCCACTAATCAAGT
>NZ_JAQWTM010000255.1 GCF_029242675.1 Flavobacterium sp. | reverse complement strand
TAACGAATCAAGTATTTAGTAAAGAACAAAATAAAATGTCTAGCGCCAATAAAAAGGTATTGGATCAATTGGCTAATTTAGGGTATACAAAGTACTTAAGTTTTAAAAATCATCCTAAGTTTATTCCTTATTTAGAAAAGATGAGTACTTTAAAATACTACGCTAAAACAAATATTGGTAGCCGACCATCCAAAAGGAGTAAGTCGGACCAACTTGATTTCAAAGATTTAAGAGCGATTCCATTTGTAGGTTCTTGGAGTCAGTTGAAACAAAATGTCCCAGGTTTCTTTGGTGTTGGTTCTGCTTTAAAGCATTTTGAAGAAACGGACCAATGGCATAAAGCACAAGAGTTGTATGATAGTTCGATGTTCTTTAAAACGTTACTTGAAAATAGTATGATGTCGATGGCAAAGTCCTTTTTTCCGCTAACGGCCTACATGAAAAATGATCCCGAATTTGGTGAGTTTTGGCAAATAATATATGATGAGTTCTTAGAAACGAAGCGACTTTTATTGAAAATAGCAGGTCATAAAGAGTTGATGGAAAACTATCCTGATGGTATAGCTTCTATTCAAATAAGAGAGCGTATTGTATTGCCATTGTTGACTATACAACAATATGCTTTATTACGAATAAATGAACTTAATAAAGAAGCAGAAGTAAATGACGAACTTATAAAAGTTTACGAAAAAATTGTTACACGTTCCCTTTTTGGAAATACAAATGCAAGCAGAAACTCAGCCTAAAAATATAGTATGACTACAACTGAAGTAAAAAATACCGAATACGCTCCTTATTATTCCACTTATATTGAGAAAGCGAAAAATGTGGATATGTTGGAAGAATTAGAGATTTGTCTTCACGAATTTATAAAATTCGTGCAAAACATTCCAATGGATAAATTTGACTATCGCTACGCCGAAGGAAAATGGACTATCAAAGAAATCATTCAGCACATCATCGATACAGAGCGTATTTTTAGTTATCGCGCACTTCGAATTTCTAGAAATGACACTACTTCTTTACCTGGCTTCGATGAAAACGAATATGTAGTGAATACAGATGCTGATAGCAGACACTTACAAAGTTTACTAACTGAATTGTCTATTGTACGTCAAAGTACCTTGGCGCTTTTTAAAAGTTTTTCAAATGCACAACTCGAGCGTTTAGGCTTGGCTTCAAATACTACTATATCAGTTCGTGCCATTGGATTTATCTTGATTGGACATCAAAAACATCACCAACAAATATTCGAAGAGCGTTATTTGTAAGTTGCCAAAAATATTAGACCAAAAGCGGAAAAAATCATATCTTTGAATAAAACAGCACGAAAATGACTTTTACTGACAAAAAAATTATAGAAAATTACTTCGGATTATTCGAGAGTTTGAACTCTATGAGTAAACTTGAGTTGATTGAAAAGTTGACAAAATCTTTAAAAGCAGAAACTAAAAGTAAAGAAAATAATTTTTATAAATCTTTTGGTGCATTTTCTACCGAAAAAACCTCTGATGAAATAAATACAGAAATAAAATTAAGTAGAAAATTTAGAATTAAAGAAATTAAATTCTAATGAAATATTTACTTGATACTAATATCTGTGTACATTTTCTGCGTGGAAAATTTGAAGTTGATAAAATATTAAAAGGAAAAGGTGTAGAGAATTGTTATATTTCTGAAATAACTGTTTTAGAATTACGATTCGGTGCTGAAAATAGTCTTGATAAAGTTAAATCACATAAAGCCGTAGATATTTTTTTAAAAGGAATTGTAATAATTCCAATTTTTGGATCTATAAAAAAATACGCCGAAGAAAAAGTTCGCTTAAATAAACTGGGCAAACCTCAAAATGATGAATTTGATTTACTAATTGGTGTTACAGCCATAGAAAATAAATTAATTTTAGTAACCGAAAACGTTAAAGATTTCGAAAGATTTAATGGAATTGAAATCGAAAATTGGATTGTGCGTAAATAATACGTTTTCCAACAGCGGTTTGCATAAATGGCATGAAATATGCTGAAATCACGTCTTTCTTTCGCAAGAAATTTCATCTTACCGGAAAATAATCGTTAACAAAGCTGTCCTTGTGCTAGCCGCTTTCACTTACTTTAAACCGCTTGACCAAAGCGCTAACTTAGTTTCAAAACGCATTGTGTTGGCGGGACTCGTAGAAGGCATCACATAATAAGTGATGCCTTCTAATTGTCCATATTTTTTATAAAAATAGCGGTGGCTTTCTTTACCATTAAAAAGGAGGGTACTAATCTTAGTATAGAGTTGGAACAAGGTATGAAAATCATTTTCAGTTTGATTTTTGATAGCTATGTCCAAGCTTCCTTGGCGGTCGCAATTTTTAAGAACGTCCCAAAGTCCTATATTTTTGGACTGTAGCACGCTTATTTTATCCTTGTACTCTATCGGTTCGGTAGTGATGTCAAAATGCGCGTAAATTATTTTCCAAAAATTATTTCTTGGATTTCCGTAATACTGTTGCTTTTTTAATGAGGCCACGCCAGGGATAGTTCCTAAAATTAGGATCTGGGTATTTTCGTTTACTATAGCTTCAAATGATTGTATCATGTATTTACAATGTCTCTTTTTCTTTTTCGATAAAAGCTAATGCTAATCTTATTTTGTCATAACTCAACTTTTCCTCTAAGTAATCATAATAGGGCTTCAAAGTCGTGGCGTTTTCTAACGTGATTTGAGTTTGCCTAATCAAAGCGATGTCAGCTTCTGAAATAAAGCTTGATAGATCAGTAATTGCTCCATCTACATAAAGTTTAGCAATATGAGAAATAACGGTACTAAGTCCTAGCTTTCGTTTGGTTGCAATTTCATCAATAGATAATCCACTATTGTACAGTTGTAGCGTTTCTTTGTAAGTACTAGCTTCTTTTTTCTGTTTTGTAACTTTGGTTTTTTGGAATTCAATTATAGCATTTATAAAAGGTTGTCCGTATTTTTCGAGTTTTACCTTTCCAACACCATCGATTGTAATCAATTCTTCCTCGCTCATCGGACGGTTGGTTTCCATTTGGCGTAAAGCCGCATCACTAAAAATCACATAAGCCGGCACTTCTTCTTTCTTTGAGATTTCGTATCGTAACTTTCTTAAGGTTTCAAAAAGAGAATTTGCTGTTGGTTTACTTTTTACACTTTTCTCCTCACTTTTTTCAAACGATGCTTTTTGTACCGTTGTTAATTGTACTTTTTCGCCGTTAAACAATACTTTTTGAGCAAATGGAGTCAGTCTAATTTTGTTTTGTTGGTGGAAGGCAATCTCACAGTATCCCAAATTAATCAACTGAATCAGGTATTGATTCCAATCAAACCAGGATATATCTTGACCTACGCCATAGGTTTTTAAATTTTGGTATTCCTTCTCGTATATATAGGCGTTTTTGGATCCTCTTAGGAAATCTACAATAACCGGAAGGGGTTCTGATTCTTGCAATCGTTTTATTGCTGATAATGCTTTTTGCGCGACAATCGTACCATCGAAAAAAGCCGGCGGATTTTTGCAAATATCGCAATTGCCACAATTGTCAGTTATAAGTTCCCCAAAATAGGAAAGTAGGATCTTTCTGCGGCAGCTTAACGCATCGGCATACTGTTTCATTCGTTCCAGTTTGGCTAATTGTACATCAGCGTTTAGTCCTTGTGAAGCAAATTTTTGCAACTGAATTAAATCTCCATAACTTTCAAAAAGCAAGGTTTCTGAAGGCAAGCCATCTCTTCCTGCACGACCAATCTCTTGGTAGTACCCTTCAATATTTTTCGGTAAATTGTAATGAATCACCCAGCGGACATTCGATTTATCGATTCCCATTCCAAATGCAATTGTTGCACAAACAACTTGGCAATCATCATTAATGAAATCATCTTGAGTAGCAGCACGTAAATTGCTTTCCAAACCCGCATGATACGCTTTAGCATTAATACCCGCTTTTTGTAATTTTTCAGCAAGCTCTTCGGTTGTTTTTCTGCTAAGGCAATAGATTATTCCTGATTGCGATGGCTTCTGCTGAATAAAATCTAAAATTTGTTTTACTCGATCTAAAGCGGGGCGAACTTCTAAACTTAGATTTTTTCGGTCAAATGAAGAAATAAAAGTTTGAGGTTCTCTTAAGTTTAATTGTTTGCTAATGTCCTTACGTGTAGCTTTATCTGCTGTTGCAGTTAAAGCTAAGATTGGAGTAGAAGGGAAGCGGTTTTTAAGGTAGCCTAGGTTGGTATAAGCTGGCCTAAAGTCATGACCCCAAGACGAGATACAGTGCGCTTCGTCAATTGCAATGAGACTCACTGTAATTCTGCTGAAAGTGTTTTCAAGATAGGATAAACTTTCAGGTGCAACATATACAATCTTCGTATTACCATCAATTAAATTTTGAATATGAATTGTCTGTTCGGCTTCAGTTTGACTACTATTGATATAACAAGCAGCTATACCGTTTGCTTTCAAGCTATCGACTTGATCTTTCATTAGTGCAATAAGAGGCGAAATTACGATGGTGATTCCATCAAACAATAATGCAGGTAACTGAAAGCAAATTGATTTTCCGCCGCCTGTTGGCATGATCGCTAAAGTATCTCTTCCGTTTAAAATAGATTGAATGATTTCTTCTTGATTCGGTCGAAACCTTTCAAATCCAAAATTTTGTTTTAAAACAGTATGTGTCTTTTCGGTTGTAATCATTTATAGGTACCTTTCGTAATCGTAGCATTTCAATTTAGTAATAAAAAAGGAACTCGATTAGGAGTTCCTTTTTTTACTATTTTTTTTAATCTTCGTCGTCATCGTCATCCTCGTCTGCGATATCAGCTTCGTCGTCATCATCATCATCATCATCGTCGTCATCGTCAGTTTCAGATTTTTTGATTCTATCGTCATCGTCGTCATCATCATCCATATCGTCATCTAGATCTAGACCTTTTGCAGGAATGATTGGTTCAATTTCATCATCAATCTCGTCATCTTCATCATAGTTTTCGATACGATCAGCAAGTTTGGTACTAACTTTAACAAGGTACATAGTGTCATCGGTACGTACTTCTACAGCTTCTACTAATTCGTTTTTAGCATTTCTAAAACGGATAATGTCTTCATCGTCATATCCATCAGGAAATTTTTCAACTAATAAGTTCAAAATTTCGTTTGTTAATTTGGCGTACTCAACAATAACTCTTCTCATAAAAAATGTATTATAAATCTAATAAATAAGCAAAAATTAATGGTGCTACAATAGTAGCATCGGACTCAATTATAAACTTTGGAGTTTTCATATCTAATTTACCCCAAGTGATTTTTTCGTTTGGAACAGCTCCAGAATACGAACCGTAGCTCGTTGTAGAGTCTGAAATCTGACAGAAATAGCTCCAAAACGGAACATCATGCATTTCCATATCTTGGTATAACATTGGGACTACACAAATTGGAAAATCTCCAGCGATTCCACCACCAATTTGGAAGAAACCAATTCCTTTAGCGCTATTTTCAGGATACCAACCAGCAAGGAAAGTCATGTACTCAATTCCTGACTTCATAGTTGATGCTTTCAACTCACCCTTAATTACGTAAGAAGCGAAGATGTTACCCATGGTGCTATCTTCCCATCCTGGTACAATAATAGGTAAATTTTTCTCAGCTGCAGCATACATCCAGCTGTCTTTTAAGTCAATTTCGTAATATTCTTCAAGAACACCAGAAAGTAACATTTTGTACATGAATTCATGTGGAAAATAACGTTCTCCTTTATCGTCAGCATCTTTCCATATTTTAAAAATATGCTTTTGCAAACGACGGAAAGCCTCATGCTCTGGGATACAAGTATCTGTAACTCTGTTTAGTCCTCTTTCTAATAAATCCCATTCATCTTGAGGCGTTAAATCTCTGTAATTAGGCACTCTTTCGTAGTGAGAGTGTGCTACAAGATTCATGATATCTTCTTCAAGATTAGCTCCTGTACAAGAGATAATATGAACTTTGTCTTGGCGAATAATTTCAGAGAAAATTTTCCCAATCTCTGCAGTACTCATTGCACCGGCCATACTCACCATCATTTTAGCTCCATTCGCTAACTGATCTTCATATGCTTTAGCAGCGTCAACTAAGGAAGCTGAATTAAAGTGCAAATAATGTTTTTTAATAAACTGGCTAATAGGTCCTTTACTCATTTTGTTGTATTTAAATATTTAAAAATCAATAATTTGAATACGTGAATTTCAAATATACTGATTTTTAGATTTACTAATTATCTATTTTTTATTATTTTATTTGTATCCTAAAATTTTTAAAACGTCTTCAGATGTCTGTTGCTCTGAAAATACTTCTGTAGCTAGAATTCCGTTTTCATCTCTATCAATTAAGATATGTTTAGGTTGCGGAATCAAGCAGTGGTGCAGTCCACCGTATCCACCAATAGTTTCTTGGTAGGCACCTGTATTAAAGAAACCAATATATAAGGGTTTGTCTTTATTGTATTTTGGCAAATAAATGGCATTCATGTTTTGTTCTGAATTGTAATAATCATCACTATCACAAGTCAATCCTCCTAAAAGTACCCGTTCGTATGTTTCATTCCAACGGTTAACCGCTAACATAATAAAACGCTTGTTTATCGCCCAAGTATCAGGTAAAGTCGTAATGAAAGATGAATCTATCATATTCCACTTTTCTCTATCATTTTGCTGTTTTTGGTATAAAATCTGATAGATTGCTCCACCGCTTTCGCCAACTGTAAACGAACCAAACTCAGTAAAGATATTAGGAACATCTACTTCAGCTTCATCACAAGCAATTTTAATTTGATTGATAATTTCATCAATCATATATTGATAATCGTATTCAAATGCTAGTGAATTTTTGATAGGGAATCCACCACCAATGTTCAATCCATCCAAAGTTGGACACTCTTTTTTAAGAGCGATATATACTTTAATACATTTTACTAATTCATTCCAGTAGTAAGCTGTATCATTAATTCCAGTATTGATAAAAAAGTGAAGCATTTTTAGCTCCAATTTGTTATTTTCTTGAATTTGCTTCTTATAGAAACTAACGATGTTTTTGTAACCAATTCCTAAACGAGACGTGTAGAACTCAAATTTTGGTTCTTCTTCAGCTGCAATACGGATTCCTATTTTGAATTTACCTTTTATTTCTGCTTGCAGAAGGTCTAACTCTTCGTAGTTATCGATGATTGGAATAGTGTTTTTATGTCCGTTGTTGATTAAGCGCGCGATGTTTTCAATGTATTGTTCTCTTTTGAAACCATTACATATTACATAAGTGCTTTTGTTAATCTTACCATTGGCCATTAAGTTTTCGACAATATTAATATCAAAAGCTGATGAAGTTTCGACGTGAATATTATTCTTGAAAGCTTCATTCATAATGAATTCAAAATGAGAACTTTTAGTACAATAGCAGTAGTAGTACTTAGCCTCATACTTGTTTTTCTCCATTGATTTTCTAAACCAACTTTTAGCTTTGTTGATATTGTTGGAAATTTGAGGAAGGTACGTGAATTTTAAAGGTGTACCGTATTTTTCTACTAACTTCATCAAATCGATGTTGTGAAATTGTAGGTTGTCTTTCTCTAGTTTGAACTCTTCTTGTGGGAAATAGTAGGTTTGATTGATTAAATCAGTATATTTAGTATTCATTTAGCTTGAAATTTTTAGATAGATTAAGTTAAAAAATATAAAATTTACTAAAATTCAAACTCTAATGTTAGCATAAATAATCTGAAGTTTTTCGTGTTCTACTTTTTGGTAATGAAAAATACCAAAATCAAAATTGTCCTTGAATGCATTAAAACGCTTCAACATCCTTGACAAAGACTTGTTATTTTGATTTTCGGTTGAGCTAGATGCTGCTCTTTTTTGCTTTCTTTTCATTACCGCAAATGTAAAAAATATTATGTACGCAATCCAATCCT
>NZ_JAQWTM010000249.1 GCF_029242675.1 Flavobacterium sp. | reverse complement strand
GTTGTGTAGTCTCTTAAATTATGAAAATGCACTTCAACTAAGCCTTTATCTATCGCACGTTTCATAATGGAAGCCTCAAAAGGGCTACGTAATAATTCAGGTAAAACGGTAACAATATCAATGCGCATAATTTTTAGCTCTAAGTTTTAAAGTGCCAAAGGTACAAAGTTTTTTAATGGGAAATTCCGAACTACGATAGGCTACAATAGGAACTAGTTTAAAATAAGTTAGCCTCCAGAATTTAAATTCCAGAGGCTAACTAACTTGTGTGTCGTGATACAGTTTTACTGCTTTTACATTAATTTACTAAAGAATACAGCATTCCAAAGTAATTTTTCGGTTCCTAACCAAAAGGCTCTAAAATTAGTGTTGTCCGTAAAAACGATTATTTTTCCGCTTCCTTTTCGTATCGATTGAAAAGGAACAGATTCCTTTAACAACGCCAAATTAGGATTTGAAATATAGCCGCTTATTAGTGGCGATTTAGTGTATTGAATAGGGTTTTCATAGCTGTTTTTATTAGGTTCTATCATGATGGAACTGTTTCTAAATACTGGAAGAGTGTTTCTTGGCATTCCAAAGTTGATTGGATGAGACAAATCTAATTTTGTTTCAAAAATAGCACCAGCTACCAATTGTGCTCCTCTAAAATCATCCTTCTGTTCAAAGCTTATGTTTTTAGCCTCTTCTTTATTCGTTTTAAACGTAAGTTCAATTACTTTAGCAGTATTGAGCCATTTTATAGCATCTTGATACGCAATTAGTGTGCCTCCATTTTGTACCCACTGTTCTATTTTAGTAGTCGTGTCTTTCGATAATCCACCATAATTACCATTCACTAGAATTAAGGTATTGTAACGGTTTAAATTCACATTTGGTAATTGATCCACATCTAATTTGGTCAATGGTATCGCAGCTTTTTGATCAAACATATGCCATATTTCTCCGGCATCAGCAGGATCAACACCTTTACCAACCAACATGGCAACCTTTGGGGTTTCTAATGTTTCAAAATTGGGGTTTCCTAGATTTATCCCATCTGTAAAACCAGTTTCTACAGCTGTAATGTCAAAGGTGTACTCGCTAATGATTTCGTTCAAATAATTGTTTATTTCGGTCGAACTCATGTCTTGATTTTGAACAGGGACAAACAAACTGCCATATCCAAATGCTTTTCCTTTGTGTATAAACGGTTTTGAGGTAGTTTTTACTCGTAAACCTTTTGATAATAATTGATTTAATAATTTGGGTGATTTATGGTCCGTCCATTCGATTAAGTAGCCAATATCACTTTTAGCATTTACAGTTCCAACTTTTAAAGTCGGTTCGTATTTTGCGCCTGCTGCAGCAAGTGAATTTACTCCTTCAAAATTCACATTGAAAGCCAAATCGAAACTCCAAGCCGAAATATCATAAAATAAACTGTCTTTAAATTTAGTTTGACGATCAAAAATAGCATTGATCAGTTTTGTGTTTTGCTGCTCAACAGGAATGATGTAACTCAAGTCCTTTTTGAATTTTTTGTTGTTGATTGTGATATCATTATTTAAAGCTAGCATTTCTATTTTATGCTGACTTAAAATTTTCGCCAGTTCATTGACTCTTGTAGCATCTTTTTCGTCTCCAACCACATAACCTTTGAATTTACTCTTTTTGCTTTCAGCTCTTGCATTGTTGTAAAAATCACGTTGGTATTCTAGTAAATCGGTGCGCATCTCGGAGGTTGCTTGCAAAGTAGATAAACTAGTGGTGAATTGATTTCGAATCGTAAACGGAAAAGTGATAATTCCGCTAGCGCTTTCTTGGGCATGACCTCTCGAACTCGCTTGCTCAAATAAGATTCCTACCGAGCCGTTGATGTCTGGGTAAGAAGAACCTTTTCCGTAATAAAAATCATCGTAGTTTTCTTCAATAAAATACGAACTACCTATTTTGTCTAGAGCTTTAGCATGGTAACTTGCGATTTTCATCGTCAATTTCTGATTCAGTTCTGGAGTCAAAGGATTGGTTCTTGTAGGTTCGCCAGGCTGAAAAAAATAGGTCGAATTGGTTCCCATCTCATGGAAATCACATAAAACGTTGGGCATCCATTTTCTAAAAGTCTTGATGCGTGCTTGACTTTCGGGTAGCTGCACCGGAAGCCAGTCTCTATTCATGTCAAATAAATAATGATTAAATCGTCCGCGTGGCCAT
>NZ_JAQWTM010000160.1 GCF_029242675.1 Flavobacterium sp. | reverse complement strand
CGCTGCTATCTGGGCTATGGGATTACGTTTCTACTAATAAATCTATCTTTTTCGACGACAATACCCTTTCTTCTTCACCATCATCACTATTCTATTGACTTACTAGGACCTACTCATTTTCATAAAAAACTAAGCTAATTTTTTACTACATTGCAGTAACTAATTATTTTCCACATGAAAACCGACACTAAAGACCAAGAAAAATACCAGAAAGATTTAGAAAAAACATCAAAACAAATTGATGGCGTAAGCGAATACCGAGACATTTTAAGTCGTGTAATCCATGAGGGTGAAGCCATTTTTAAAATAAAAAATAGAGCATTAGGTCTTAGTGCCATTATTGCTGGACTTGAGATAGGTTTTAGTTATTTCCTGCTCTGTTCGCTACATTATTTACTCACAGGAAAAGTAGGTGAAAACACTATTTTCAAACTATTTAGTTTGGTGTATCCTGTTGGTTTTATCCTTGTCGTTGTTGGAAAATCGGCACTTTTTACAGAACAAACATCGGTACTGACGTTACCTGTATTAAACGGACAACGAAAATTCATGGAGCTAGTTCGCATTTGGGGAGTAGTAATTCTGGGCAATGTGGTTGGAGGAATATTATTTACTTTGTTTATCGCGTATCTCGGACCTAAATTAAAATTGTTCACACACGAAACGATGGTCACGATTGGTGAACACGTAGTGCATTATGATGCTTGGGTATTGTTTTTAAGCGCCATAGTTGCGGGTTGGTTAATGGGTTTATTAAACTGGTTGCTCAATAGTACCATTAATTCGCTCACTCGAATTTTACTTATATTTTTAATAACAGGTGTAATTGGCTTTGGAGGATTTCATCACAGTATTGTGGGGAATATCGAAGTTTTTGGTGCTTTGTTATATTCTGATACCGTTCATATACTAGATTATGTGACCTTTCTAGCGTTAGCATTGGTTGGAAATAGTATTGGTGGTGCTATTGTGGTTGGATTATTCAAATACCGAATATTTGAATCGAATTATAAAATATAAATCAAATCTAATCATCCATAAAATGACACTTAAACGAGAACAAATCAGCACTGGATTTATTATGGCAGGAATAATGAATATCACAGGCGTATTACTTTTTTCCAGAATATTTACCAATGCTGTTATCCCGCAATATGACGCTCAAGCGATGTCCAATTTTGGCCTACTTATGATTGTTGTTTGGGGTTTTACCTATATCGCTGTTGCTAAACAATTTCACCAACTAAAATGGTTGATTGCCGTATTCACGATTGAAAAAATAATTTATGCAACCCACTGGACCAATTGGATCCTGAACAATAAGATCGCCGAAGTATTTGAAAAAGATAGCATGGCGGGTATATTTTATGCCATTTATGGTATTAATGACTGGATTAGTTTTTTGTTTTTCCTATTTGTTTTTATACAACTGAGTCGAAATCGAATTTGATAATAGCCATAAGTAATGGCTACTTTTATTACTCAATACTAAAAAGCTAAAGAATCTTTTCCCCAATTTAGTTAGCATTATCTGAAACTAGCTGCGCTAAAATACTGTATAAATTAACTACCATTGCTTCGTGCCTCGCAATGACTTTGCTCAAAGTCGTGGGTGTGCATGGAAATCCAGAAAACTAGAATCTTACCTCTTATTAATGTACTTTGGTCGTTATGAAAATGAAACGCGATGAATAGCCCTGATGGGAGCGGCATCCTCGTAGCGTAGCGAAGAGATACAGCAGACAGCAGGACGAAACGTTCTTTAGAAAATAAGTGCTGTGCTCCTAAAAAGGATACAAAAACTTCGCGTTGATAACTCCCAAAGATTTCACTTCCTTACTAATTTCTAAAACCTTAATTTGCGCACTTAAACAAAAAGTATAAAATGAAGGTTTGCATTGCCGAAAAACCCAGTGTCGCGCGAGAAATTGCAGCTGTATTAGGAGCTAACACCAAGCGTGACGGCTACTATGAGGGGAACGGTTATGCGGTAACGTACACTTTTGGTCATTTATGCACCTTGAAGGAACCCAACGATTATAAACCGCATTGGAAAAGTTGGGACTTGAATAATTTACCTATGTTACCCGATAAATTTGAAACAAAAGTAGTTGCGAATACGGGTATCCAAAAGCAATTTAAAATTGTAAAAAGTCTGTTTGATAAAGCTACTTTAGTGATTAATTGTGGGGATGCGGGACAAGAGGGAGAACTGATTCAGCGGTGGGTTATGAACGAGGCCCAATACAAAGGCGAAGTGCAGCGATTATGGATTTCGTCATTAACTACCGAGGCCATAAAAGAAGGATTTAACAATTTAAAACCTTCGGCTAACTACGATAATTTATATTACGCAGGCTTTTCGAGAGCGATAGGCGATTGGTTACTAGGCATGAATGCTACCCGTTTATATACGGTCAAATACGGTGGTTTCAAGCAGGTCTTATCCATTGGACGCGTGCAAACTCCTACCCTAGCCATGGTTGTCGACCGATTTAAAGAAATTGAGAACTTTAAACCACAGCCTTATTGGGAACTGCAAACTTTATACAGAGAAACGCTGTTTAATTATGAAGAGGGTCGGTTTTTAAATAAAGAAGATGGTGCAGTTTTAGCCAACAAAGTCAAAGAAAGCGAGTTCGAAATTATATCCGTAGAGAAAAAGAATGGTAACGAATTCGCTCCCAAACTTTTTGACCTTACGGGCTTACAAGTGTATTGCAATACGAAGTTTGGGTTTTCGGCTGATGAAACGCTCAAAATTGTCCAAACCTTATACGAACAAAAAGTAGTCACCTACCCAAGAGTTGATACCACTTTTTTACCGAATGATATCTATCCTAAAGTAGCGGGGATTTTACAAAATCTCACCAATTACGCTACTTTAACAGAGCCTTTATTGGGTAAAAAAATAAAAAAATCGCCCAAGGTGTTCAATGATAAAAAAGTTACCGATCACCACGCCATAATCCCTACTGGGATTCAAAATAACCTACAATACAACCAGCAGCAAGTTTATGATATCATCACGAGACGATTTATTGCTGTATTTTATGATGACTGCCTAGTTGCCAATACCACAGTAATGGGCAAGGCAGCTGACGTTGTTTTTAAAACTACCGGTAAGGAAATTATAAAGAAAGGGTTTCGTATCGTCTTCGATACTTCGACTCAGCCTGTCTTGAGCGAAGCCGAAAGGCTCAGTATGACAGCAAAGGAGAAAGAAGCCGACCTTTTACCTCGTTTTATTGTAGGCGAAAAAGGACCACACTTACCCTCATTTTTAGAAAAAGAAACCAAACCACCCAATCAATTTACAGAGGCGACTTTATTGCGTGCCATGGAAACCGCGGGAAAACAAGTCGACGACGAAGATTTACGGGAATTGATGAAGGAAAACGGTATTGGTCGTCCTTCTACACGAGCCAATATTATTGAGACGCTTTTTAGACGACAGTATATCGTTCGCAATAAAAAACAAGTTTTACCTAGTACCACTGGTATTCAGCAAATTGATACGATTCAGAATGAATTAGTCAAATCAGCCGAATTGACTGGATCGTGGGAAAAACAGTTGAAAGATATAGAGAAAGGGGATTTTACTGCTGCATCTTTCATTAATAATATGAAAAAAATGATTGCTGTTTTAGTAGATGAAGTAAGGTTAGAAACCAGACGCACAACAATTTCGCATGCGGCAACGGTACAAAGTGAAGCTGCGAAAGTGGTTAAAATAAAAGCAGCTGGAATTACAGCGGAGACTTGCCCAAAATGTAAAAAGGCAACCTTACTCAAAGGGAAATCAGCTTTTGGATGCGCCAATTATAAAGCAGGTTGCACATTTGTATTACCGTTTACTTTTGCAGAGAAAAAAATATCTGAGAATCAATATTTGCGCTTACTGCAAAAAGGATCAACCGTGAATTTAAAAGATTTCAAAACAGAAGCCGGTACTGTGGAAGGTTTATTGCGTTTTGACGATCACTTTCAATTAAAATTAGAACCCAAAAAAGTCATTGAAAAAAGTGTGCAAAATGATTTAAACTGCCCTAAATGCCTTGAAGGAACAATCTTAAAAGGCAACAGCGCCTACGGTTGCAGTCAGTATAAGTCAGGATGTGATTTTAAAGTTGGATTTGACGTAGTTCGTTTAAAACTAAAAGATCAAAAACCATCTAAAGAACTCGTTCATCAAATATTAAAGGAGAATTACTAAAAAAGAAGTTGCCTTATTTTTAAACTGTACTTTTAAAACAAGCTACAGTTTAGTTCACAACTCCACGGCAAGAGATTATTAGCAAGTATATTCTGCTATTCATTTTTTTACTAATATTGCAGACTGAATTTCATCAACCTTTCAAAATAGAAAACATGTATAAAAAAATGCCTTTACTGTTGTTAGCCTTTGCTTTTATTAGCTGTAAAAATGGTGATTCAGATACAAACGAAAAAGAAAAAATAAAATCAGCTCATTGGCTTTTAGGAAGTTGGGAAAGCAAATCAGCAGAAGGTGTTTTGTCAGAGACTTGGACAAAAACTAATGATAGCACTTTTCAAGGACAGTCCTATTTCATCAAAGAAAAAGATACCATTCATTTTGAAACAATTGTCTTGCAACAAAAAAGCGAAGCTTTAACCTATAAAGCAACGGTAAAAGGTCAAAACGAAGATAGACCCGTTTCTTTTTTATTCACGGAAACTGTGGCTAACCAACTTGCTTTTGAAAACCCAAAACACGACTATCCTCAAAAAATCACCTATCAAAAAGATGCTAAAAATAATTTAGTAGCTACCATTTCAGGTTTGATTGATGGTAAACAAAGTACCGAAAAATATACTATGGCAAAAAGCAAATAGGCTGAGATGCTGAAAATAAATTATAACCTCACTCCTAACAGTGAGGTTTTTTATTTACAAAATAATTGTCACCAAAGTACTTCCTAACTAAAATACTTATATTTACTTCCTTTTAAAAAAGACCTGATAAATCAATTTAAATCAAAATCATACTATGTCAAATAGCAGTATCACTAAACCCTTTCTAATCGCTTTCGCTTTAGTCGCTTCACTTAGCTCATGGTCACAAAGCATCCTTCCTCCTAGTATAGAATGGCATGGAAAAAGTGAAAAATTAATTGCTAAGCCAAATAATGCGTGGATTACACCTACTGAAAAATCGGGTTTTAAAACAACTCCTACTTACGATGAAGCCATCAGTTGGTTTAAAAAACTAACTGATGCCTCGCCGTTACTATCGATGGTCCCGATTGGTACAAGTATTGAAGGAAGAACAATCTATATGATTATGGGAACAAACAATGCTAATTTTGATCCCGAAGCATTGAAAAACTCTGGAAAACCAACATTGTTTGTGCAAGCAGGAATCCATTCGGGTGAAATTGATGGTAAAGATGCCGGAATGATGCTTTTAAGAGATATTGCCTTTGGAGGAAAAAGTAACCTTTTGGACAAGGTAAATTTTTTATTCATCCCCATTTTGAGTGTTGATGCACACGAAAACGCCTCTCCTTACAACCGACCGAATCAAAGAGGACCTGAAAATATGGGATGGCGTACCAATGCACAGAATTTAAATTTAAACAGAGATTACGCAAAACTAGATACTAAAGAGATCAAAGCGGTCGTGAATGTAATGAATCAGTACAAACCCGACTTGTACATGGACATTCACGTAACTGATGGAGCCGATTATCAGTATGATATCACCTTTGGAGGTGTTGGTTTACAAGGTAATTCTCCTGGAATCGCGAAATGGCTTGATTCAACGTATAAGACCAAAACCGATCAGTATTTGACAGCTAATGGTCATATTCCGGGTCAATTGTTATTTGCAGTAAACGACCGTGATTTTACCGAAGGAAATATTTTAACCTCTGGCGGACCTCGATTTTCAGACAGCTACGGTAATCTGCGACACATGGCTTCTATTTTAGTAGAAAATCATTCTTTAAAACCTTTTAAACAAAGGGTATTGGGAACTTATATTTTGCTAGAAAGCACCTTATCTCTTTTGGCAACCGAAGGAAAAACATTGCAAGCAATTAGCGCCAAGGATAAAACCTTGAGAGATTCTAAAGTTCCTATGGCATGGAAAGTTCCACAAATGGAAACTGCCGTACGATTTGATAATTTAAGTGATTTACAAAGTAGCATCAAACCAGTGCTAGCAGCTGATAGCTTGGTATTCTCTGGAATAGCTTCTCGAATTTTAAAATCACCCGTTACTAATGGAGAATATGTAGAATGGCTGGGTAAACCAATCAAACAAAAAATAGTCAATTATAAAGCTACTGAACCAATTGATTTTATAAGTCGTCCAAAAGGATATTGGATTCCGGCTTCCAGCGATGTGGTTATCGAGCGCTTGAAATTGCATGGTATTCAGATGGAAACACTGGAGAAGCCACGAGAATTAACACTAGAAATGTATCGTATTGAAGACGCCAAAGTCGAAGATGAAAACCAACAAATAAAACCTTTTGAGGGGCGCATGCAAGTAAGCGGTACCACAAGATCGATAATGAACACGATGGTTTATCCTAAAGGTTCGGTTTATGTTTCAACAGATCAGCCTTTGGGAGATCTAGCAATGGTTTTATTGGAACCGCTATCTAAGGATTCTTTTTTTAGATGGGGATTTTTCCTCTCTATTTTTCAACGAACAGAATATATCGAGCCTTATGTTATGGAACCGATGGCAATTAAAATGCTACAAGAATCTCCTGCACTTAAGACGGAATTTGAACAAAAGCTCGCGACTGACACTACATTTGCTAAAAACCCCAATGCGATCTTAGGTTGGTTTTATAGTAAAACTAACTATTACGACAAACGTTACCTTCTTTATCCTGTCGGCAGAGAATTGTAATGTTACACTCTAAGAAAAACACCATCATTCGGTTCAGCAGATACTACTTTATTTGGGCAATCACGATCTTCGTAACGGAGATTGGTATTGCCCTTAACCTTCATGATAACTTTATACGGCCTTATTTTGGGGATTTTCTTGTCATTATTCTCCTCTATTGTGCAATCCAATCGGTAATTGCGTTTTCTAA
>NZ_JAQWTM010000126.1 GCF_029242675.1 Flavobacterium sp. | reverse complement strand
CAACTTCTTTAGCAGAAAATCCCATATTGCAATATTCTCTTCAAAATGTGGAAGTTAGCAAAGCAAATATTAGTGTAGAGAAATCACAGTTTTTACCCAAATTTAGCCTTAGCTATGATAATCTAAAGTACAATGACGTTTCTGGGTTTTCTGCTTATCAGGCTGGCATTACGATTCCACTCTGGTTATTTCCACAAAAAGCAAGAGTAAAGGCAGCCAAGGCAGATGCGATGGTTGCAGAAAACCAGTATTTAGAACAAAAGGCAATTACCGCAAGCCGTATTTCGCAATTACTCAAATCCATTGAAAAGACACAGAAGATATTAAGATATTACGAAGAAGGTGCCTTGCGTTTGGCTGAGGAACAGATAACCACTGCACAGTTAGCGTCCAAGGAAGGTGAAATAGATTATGTAAACTATATCACAATACTCAATAGTGCAATTAGGATTAAACAAACACATTTACAATATATCAATCAATACAACCAACAGACCATTGAGGTACAATACCAATTAGGCAATTTATAATATAAAAAAAATAGAAATGAAAAATAAAGCAATAGCAATAATAATATTTTTAGCCTTGACTTTGGTGTTAGCTTCCTGTAATGAAAAGTCGAAGGGAGAATTGGGACATAAGGAAACAAATTCTAAAAACACTGAAAAAGCAGAGGATTCCCACGGTGAAGAAAAAGGCGGACACAAAGGTGAAGAAGATGTCGTAGAAATCACGCTGCAACAGGCCGAAACAGTAGGTCTCGAGTTAAAAACGCTAGAAAAACGGAACTTAGGTAACAGTATAAAAGTGACTGGGACCTTAGAATTGTTCCCGCAGGACAAAGCAAACGTAAGCCCTTTTGTAGGAGGTAACGTTAGCTCAATTAAGGTGATACCGGGTAACAATGTGACCAAAGGCCAAGTTTTGGCATATATTGAACATCCAGATATCATTACTATGCAACAGGAATTTCAAGAAAAGAACGATGAACTTGTCTTTTTGAAACAGGATTTTGAGCGAAAGCAAACCCTATACGATAAAGGGGTTTCTTCAGGAAAAGATTTCCAAATGGCGCAATCAAAATTCCGTTCCACCATGTCTAGCGTCAATGGTTTAAAAGCTAAACTACGTTTATTAGGCATTAATCCAGCAAAAGTTGCAGAGGGGAAGATATATTCGGCGGTGGCTATCACAACGCCAATAAGTGGTTATGTAGATGAAGTAATGATCAGCTTGGGAGATTATGTTGGGACACAATCAAAGATGTTCTCAATAAGCGACAATTCTAAGATCTATCTCAACTTTAAAGTATATGAAAAAGACATCAGACTAATAAAAAAAGGACAGGAAATTTATTTTTCCACAACTTCCCGACCTGATGAATTGTTGAAGGCTAGTGTGCGTTCAGTAGGT
The DNA here is from genome assembly GCF_029242675.1 of Flavobacterium sp. GTDB lineage: Bacteria > Bacteroidota > Bacteroidia > Flavobacteriales > Flavobacteriaceae > Flavobacterium. The sequence goes on along the minus strand of NZ_JAQWTM010000126.1, from coordinate 2,640 downwards.
AAAACATTCGAGACAGACCCAAAAGCGATAGAGGTTCTTGCCGATATAAAGAATAAGGATAAAAATCTTCTTCCTGGAATGTATGTGCAAGGCAGAATTGTACAAGGAGAAAAATCCGCATTTGCAGTTCCCGAAGCTGCCATTATCCAAAACGGAGAACAGTCTTTCATTTTCATTTTAGATGAAGATGAAGAAAAACAATTGAAAAAAATGAAGTTTAAAATGATACCCGTAACTGTTGGTGTGACCGAATTGGGATTTGTGGAAGTGAGTCTTCCTGCTGATGTTAATCAGGCCGCTAAAGTGGTTACCAAAGGAGCATACGTCCTTTCGTCAGAAATGGTAAAAGGCGAATTAGAACACAATGATTAATAAACAATAGTGGTTTTGAAGCCGAGTTTGCCCTCTTTCTAATTTTAATTAAAATTTATCATGCAAGCTCGGTTCAACTCCAAAATAAAAATCAAAATTTAAAAGTCTTAACATATAACTCGACCCCGAACAATTCTTGTTACCAAACAAGAGAGCCTATTTCAATTATATCAGACAGATAACAAACAATAAAATTTTAACAGATGAAAGAAATAAAAGCATTCATAAAACCAAACAGAACACAAAAAGTAATCGATGCCCTTATCACTAATGGGTTTAAGAGTATGACCCTATCACAATCTGAAGGCACAGGTGCATTTAAGGCAACAGGAGCGAGACCTTCATTGGACTTTCATGTTACTGACAGTCCCGTAATAAAATTGGAACTAGTCTGTCAAAACGAAGAAGCCCAGGCCGCAATTGAGATAATTTTGGAAAATGGTAAAACCAATGAGCCTGGAGATGGAATCCTATACGTAACCAACATTGAAGATGCCTTCCAAATTAAAACGGGAGAATCCTTAAAGCGTAATACCTTTTGAAAAATGGATAACTTAGATAAATTATTAGAAATTAAAAATGTAAGACCAACGGCAATGCGGTTGTTGGTATTAAAATTCCTCTTACAAAAGAAAGTAGCAGTAAGCCTTACGCACATTGAGGAATATTTCGACAATTCTGAAAGAACCACTTTATATAGAACTCTAAAGACATTTGAACTAAATGGCGTTGTCCATCAAATAAACGACGGCACAGGTACAACTAAATATGCTATATGTGAACAAAATTGCAATTGTGAACTGGAGCAAGACCTCCATTTACATTTCCATTGTAAAATCTGTAATGAGACCGTTTGTTTAACAGAACATAAAATTCCACATATAAATTTACCAGAAGGCTTTATTGCAGAAGATGTAAACCTAGTTGTTAAGGGTATTTGTGGCAAGTGTAGTGGGTAATTATTGCACTTCCGTTGCAAGTATAATATATTTAATTTTATCGAGATGTTACAAATAATAGATATTAAAAAAGAGAATATAATCACAACAATTGCAATTGGGGAATTACATCAAAAAGATATCGAAAAAGTCCACCCCATTATACATACAATTCTTGATAAAGGATTAAAAATCCGGTGGTATTTTGAGATGCAAGATTTTGAGGGCTGGAGTATCAATGGCTTTTGGGAAGACTTAAAAATGGATGCAGCCCACGAAAAAGAGTATGAGAAAATTGCAATAGTTTGCAAAGAAAAGTGGCAAGAATGGATAGCACGGTTTATGGAGCCTTTTACCAATGCCGAGATAAAATACTTTGATATAAATCAAAAAGGCAAAGCACAAGAATGGATTGAAAGTTAATAAAAAATGGAATCATTGATGTTGCTTTGAAATTTTCAAATAACAAGAAATAAATTTAAAATGAAATATTATGGGATTTTTAAAACATTTATTAGGAGGAATAGGCAGAGGAGGTCATCATTCAAGTGGACATAACCGAAAACACGATTCTGGAAATAGTGATGATTATTTCGAACCAAAGATTTACGTAAGGTGCATAACGTGTGGAGTAAAAAACGATGAAAGTACAGATTTTTGTCAAAAATGCGGCTCATCATTGGGCAAAGGAAAATGCAAAAATTGCAATGAAGGCGTACCTATTGATGCAAAATTCTGCCCGAGCTGTGGAAATAAAAATGGAGGATAATTTAATCGAACAAACAACCTTTACTATATATAGTGTGAGCTATATTAATTGCATTAAAGCAACCAAATAAGAGCTATTTTTTTTTGAAATCAAAAATGTAACAACAAATATGACACAAGTAAAATACTTTTTTTTGATGGTTCTGTTTGTTGGTTTTTTTAAAGCAAATGCCCAAAAGATTTACAGAATAGGAGATGGGCATATGATGATGATGACTATGCTTGATAGTTTACCCGTAAAGGCAGAAAGTCATAAACTGGCCCTATATCTTGATTATAATACCAAAGTGCTAAATGGTGTACTCGACCTGAAATCGTTATCAACTGATAATCTCGAAATCAATGCAATGTTAGCAGAAGAGGAAGAACCATTGATTCTACGTTTTACAGGAACGATTCTATCCGAAGACTTTTTGTCAATGCGCCACGATCCAATTTCATTTAATTGGTTGGTAACCATTACTTATAAAGGCAAATCGTATCAATCCAGCTTTAAAGCAACCGTTACCCATGTAGAACAAGGCATAAAAATGTCTTGTCTTATAAGTGCGAGAGGACAGGT
>NZ_JAQWTM010000106.1 GCF_029242675.1 Flavobacterium sp. | reverse complement strand
ACTTGCGGGACAAGATGTATATGGCGAAAAAGGAACTTTAATGATTGTAGGTGATCCCAAACAATCCATTTATCGTTGGCGCGGAGGGAAAGCGGAGCAGTTTATTGACTTAAGCAAAGAGGCGAATCCATTTAGCAATCCTGATAAAAAACTAGAGCACCTGGATAAAAACTACCGCTCGTATTCACAAATCATTGATTTTAATAACGAATTTTTCAAACTGCTTTCGGCCGAATTTAAGCATCCTGATTACAAGGATTTGTATGGAAATCATAGCCATCAAAAAGCGAATAGTAAAATAGGTGGCTATGTCAATATTTCATTTATTCCAAAAGTTGATACCGTCGAAGATAATGATGAAGCGTTAGACAAAACAGAATTATATGTTTTAACTACATTAACCACTATAAAAAAAGTCTTGTCAAAAGGTTTTGAGTACAAAGACATCGTGATTTTGACCCGTAAAAGGGATCAAGGAGTAGCTATAGCTAATTATTTGACTGAGCAAAACATACCGCTTTTGTCTTCCGAGACTTTGATGATTCAAAACGCAACTGAAGTTCGTTTGATCATTCACCTTTTGAAATACCTTAAAAACAACTCCGACTTGGAGGCAAAAGCCTACTTCCTGCATTATATCGGGGAACATGTTCAGGATCGATTAGCTGTCCATGATTTCATCGCACAAGGAATGGAATATAAAAATGAAGCCGATTTTGAACATTGGTTAATGAGTTTTGATATTTCACTTTCTTTTCAAAACATTAGAAAAAAATCACTCTATGAGGCAGTAGAAATTGTGATTGCTAAGTTTTTATCTCCCAAACTTGCCAAAGGCGGCGGAGCTTATGTACAGTACTTCCTAGATATTGTATTGGAACGCGATGTGCGCAACCAAGCTGGAATCGCTGATTTCTTAAATTTTTGGGATAAGAATTCTAGTAAATTTAGTATTCCGTCTCCCGAAGGAAATAACGCAGTACGTATCATGACTATTCATAAATCAAAAGGTTTGGAATTTCCAGTTGTCATCATGCCTTTTGCCGAGGAAGATTATAGTAGGAAACCAAAAGATAAATTATGGTTAGCTGGAGAGGGAATGGATTTTGGATTACCGAAAGTGCTAATCGATAATAGTATTGCTGTTGAAGGATTTGGTAAAGAAGCTAAAGCCGTTTTTGATTTAAAAAAGCAAGAAGAATTACTCGATAATATCAATGTTTTATATGTAGCATTAACACGGGCAGAGGAGCAGTTGTACGTTATTTCAAATATGAATTTAACTAGCAAAGGAGAGGTGAAAACGAATGACATGTCTACTTTCTTTATCAATTATTTAGACAGTAAAGATGGTTTTGATCCAGAGCAATTGGAATATGAATTTGGAAGTAATATAAAATTATCCAAAGGCTCAAAACATATTGATACTTCAAAAAAGATAGAGCAAGTGGCAGAAACATTGAATCCTAAGAATATAAAAATCGCCCAACGCGAAGCTTTGATGTGGGGAACGCATCAGCAGGAATCTATTGAATATGGTAATGTGGTACACGAAATTTTATCTTTTGTGAAAACAAAAGACGATTTAGCGCTAGCTGTCGAGAAAGCGATAGAAAATGGCTTAATTAATGTGGGACAGAAAGAATTGGTTCGCCAAACGATTTTGGATATTGTGAATCATAAGGAGTTAGAAATATGCTTCGTGCCGGGGAATATTGTATTGAACGAGCAAACCATCATTCAAAAAGAAGGAAACACCATCAAGCCAGATAGAATGGTTGTGAACCAAGCTAAGGAGGTTTATTTATTAGACTATAAGACAGGAGCGCATAATGCAAAATATCAAAAGCAATTGGAGAATTACCAACATGCGATTGAACTTATGGGTTACAAAGTCGTAAAAAAAGCACTGATTTACATCGGAAAAGAAATCGATGTAGTAAATTTGTAGCGCAAAAATGAATTATTCGTAAAAGCTTACCCTTACTAAAAGAGAGTTTAGTACGATACGAATACTCGAATTATTGAGGTCATTCGATAAACGGTGGCCTTAAGAAAAACTTTAAACAAAATACACGATAAGTTATGTACGGAAAATTAAAAGAGCATTTGCAAAAAGAATTGCAAACGATAGAAGATAACGGAATCTTTAAAAAGGAAAGAATCATCACCTCTGCTCAAGATGCGGAGATTACCATTTCGACTGGTGAAAAAGTTCTGAATTTTTGTGCCAACAATTACTTAGGATTGTCGTCACATCCAGAAGTTGTTCAGGCTGCAAAAGACGCTATGGACACGCACGGTTTCGGAATGTCGTCGGTACGTTTTATTTGTGGGACACAAGATATTCACAAAATATTAGAAAGAAAAATTTCTGAATTCTACGGAACTGAAGATACGATTTTATACGCTGCTGCTTTTGATGCAAACGGAGGAGTTTTTGAACCCTTGTTTGGTGAGGAGGATGCTATTATTTCAGATAGTTTAAATCATGCATCTATTATTGATGGAGTTCGCTTGTGTAAGGCAGCTCGTTATCGTTACGCCAATAATGATATGGCCGACTTAGAGCAGCAGTTGATCAAAGCGAATGAAGCGGGAAGTCGTTTTAAAATAATTGTTACTGACGGTGTTTTCTCTATGGACGGTATAGTAGCCTCTTTAGATAAAATTTGTGATTTAGCTGATAAGTACGATGCGATGGTTATGGTTGATGAATGCCACGCGGCAGGATTTATTGGGGCTACAGGTAAAGGTACGCTAGAAGCAAAAGGCGTAATGGGTAGAGTTGATATAATTACAGGAACACTTGGTAAGGCTTTAGGTGGAGCTATGGGAGGATATACTACCGCTAAGAAAGAAGTAATAGAATTATTACGCCAGCGTTCAAGACCGTATTTATTTTCAAATTCTCTAGCGCCAGCAATCGTTGGAGCCTCTATTAAGGTGTTTGAGTTGTTAGAGAAAGACACTACATTAAGAGATCAATTAGAATGGAATACAAACTATTTCAAGGCGGGCATGAAAAAAGCAGGATTTGATATCGTTGATGGTGACTCTGCAATAGTTCCTGTAATGCTTTATGATGCTAAATTATCACAAACTATGGCCGATGAGTTACTAAAAAAAGGTATTTATGTAATCGGATTCTTTTTTCCTGTTGTTCCAAAAGATAAAGCAAGAATAAGAGTACAGCTAAGTGCAGCGCATACAAAAGAGCAGTTAGACCATGCTATTGCTGCGTTCGTTGCAGTTGGTACAGACTTAAAAGTTATATAATTTTGTTTCGAAATTATAAAATTGCCATTTTTAGCTCACATTTTGTTTTTTTTTTAACATTCTATTTTGTAGTTAAAGATTTACGCATTACTTTTGCTAATAATTAACTAAATTGTAATTAAAATTTTTAAGTATGAAACATCTTAACAAACTCTTAGTTGCTGTAATGATAGTGATGGGATTAACATCTCACGCACAAGACAGTAACAACCCATGGGCTCTTGCTTTTGGAGTAAACGCAGTAGATACTAGAACAAGTGCTGGCCAAGAAGGCTTCCACCATTTTGATCAAATGTACAATGTAAAAGACAATTGGAATATCCTTCCATCTGTTTCTTATCTTAAAGTATCTAAATTTGTTGGAAGTAATTTTTCTGTATCTTTACAGGGATCTGTTAACAAAATGGATAAATTTGTAGTGGATGTTAAGCCTGTTTTGGTTACTAACCCAGGTGATTTGATGTATTACGGAATTGATGGAGCTGTTAGATATAGTTTTGCTAATCTAATCAAATCAAAAGTAATTGATCCAAGTGTGAACTTAGGTGGAGGTTACACTTTTCTAGGAAAATCAAGTTATGGTACTGTTAATGGAGGTGTAGGTCTTACATTTTGGTTGTCAGAAAATGTTGGTTTAGAATTTGGAACTACTTATAAAAAATCTTTTGGAGATAGAATGTCAACAGTCGGTTTCCCAATTTCACCTTCTTACTTCCAACACACTGCTGGTATTGTTTTCAAATTTGGAGGTAAAGATACTGATGGAGACGGAATCTATGACAAAGATGACGCTTGTCCAGAAGTTGCTGGTTTAGCTCAATTCAACGGTTGTCCTGATACTGATGGAGATGGAATCCAAGATAGTGAAGATGCTTGTCCAGATATCGCTGGTTTAGCTTCATTAAAAGGGTGTCCTGATTCAGATGGTGATGGAATTGCAGATAAAGATGATGCTTGTCCAGATGTTGCTGGTTTAGCAGCATTGAAAGGTTGTCCAGATGCTGATGGAGATGGAGTAGCTGATAAAGATGACAAATGCCCTACAGTTGCAGGTCCTAAAGATAATGCAGGTTGTCCTTGGCCAGATACTGATAAAGATGGTGTTTATGACAAAGACGATATGTGTCCGACAGTTGCAGGTCCAGCAAGTAACAAAGGTTGTCCTGAAGTAACTGCTGAGGCAATGGACGAGTTAAACATGCAAGCTAGATTCATCTACTTCAACAGTGGAAAATCAACTTTCAAAGAAAAAGATGTTCCACAAAGATTAGATGCAATGGCAGAAGTTCTTAAAAATTATCCTAACTCTAACTTCTTAATTGAAGGTCACACAGATTCTGATGGAAGTAATGAATACAACCAAGGTCTTTCTGATGATAGAGCTGCTGCAGTAAAAGAAGCTTTAGTACAAAGAGGAATCAACTCAAGCAAAATTAGTACGGTTGGATTTGGAGAAACTACTCCAGTATCTACTAACAAAACTGCTGCTGGTAAAGCATTAAATAGAAGAACTGAAGTGAAATTAGTGAAATAATTTGATTCAAAATATTTTAAGAAAACGCCTCGATTTATCGGGGCGTTTTTTTTATTTTTATGAAATGATAAATAATTCGTTTCTAGAAAAAATTGCACAGATTTTAATTCAAGATTACTCTGATACATTATCGGATACTATTGTAGTCTTACCCAATAAGAGAGCTAAGATATTCTTAATCGCAGCTTTAAAGAAACAAGTGAGTGCTAATATACTTTCTCCGGAAATTATTAGTATTGAAGATTTTATTCAAGATATTGCTGCTATTCGTACTGTCGATCCTATAGAGTTGTTATTTGAATTCTATGAAGTGTACCTGTCAGTCACTGAAAAATCTAACCAACAATCCTTCGAGTTATTTGCTAATTGGGCAAAAATGCTCTTGCAAGATTTTAACGAAATCGATCGCTACCTATTAGACCCTAATTATGTGTTGTCCTACTTAAAGGATATTGAGGATATCAAAAAGTGGGGAATCGAAGTAGAGAATAAAACACAACTGCTCGAAAACTACATTGATTTCTGGAAATTACTACCTAATTATTATCAATCGCTGTATGCGCATCTTCTAAAAAAGGGGATTGGGTACCAAGGACTAATTTACCGTCAGGCAGTCGACAATCTCATTCCTTATTCAAAAACAATTACAGATAAAAAATATGTATTTGCAGGCTTCAATGCCTTAAATGCTTCCGAAGAGAAAATAATTCAACATCTCATTGCTTCCGATCAAGCCAAAATATATTGGGACGCTGATCAAACTTTCTTAAACGATCCGTATCATGATGCGGGACTGTTTTTAAGACGTTTTAAGGCGAATTGGAAACATTATAAGTCCAACCCCTTTGAATGGATCGCGAATGATTTTGCTGAAGCGAAGAATATTCAAGTTATTGGTACGCCGAAAACTATTGGTCAAGCTAAAATTACTGGAACCATAATTGAAAAAATAATTAGCGATAATCCAGGAACTTCTTTGGATAAAGTGGCGGTTGTTCTGGGTGAGGAAAATGTTCTCGTTCCATTATTATATTCCTTACCATCTACGGTAGGTGCTTTAAATATCACCATGGGTTATTCGAGCAAGAACAATCCTGCACAAATATTGATTGCCAAACTGTTTAAAATGCATACTAACGCTTTGTCTCGAAACGAAAAAAGTTATGTGTTTTATTACAAAGATGTATTGGATATTTTAGCGCATCCATTAGTAGAGCCGTATGCTAAAACGTCTGGATTAGTAAACACAATCAATCAAAATAATTATACCTTTATTACGCATCAAAAGGTACTTGATCTACATCAGGAACCAACAGAATTATTCTCCTTGCTGTTTACTAAATGGAACAATGGTTCTATGGCTGTATTACAAATGGTTTCTAATTTATTATTAACGATCAAAAATAATTTGAGCAACGATAATGAAGAGGAGAAAATAACCAAAGCGTTCGTATTTGCTATTTTTAAAGTAATTAATAAGCTGATTAATTATTATTCGCAACATGAACACATAGATAAAATTGACACACTCTACGCCATATACAAACAGGTAATTGATCTAGCCGAAGTTTCTTTTGAGGGTGAACCACTAAATGGCTTACAAATTATGGGAGTGTTAGAGAGTCGTGTTCTTGATTTTGACACGGTTATTGTTACCTCCATGAATGAAGGGAAGTTTCCAGCGGGAAAATCTCAGAATTCCTTTATTCCATATGATGTGAAACGCGAGTTAGGATTACCAACTTTCAAAGAAAAAGATGCTATTTATACCTATCACTTTTATCATTTATTGCAGCGGGCTAAAAATATTTATTTACTTTACAATACTGAAAGTGATGGACTAGATGCTGGTGAGAAAAGTAGGTTTATAACGCAGTTAGAAGTAGAAAAACAGCCCAATCACAATTTATCGCATGAGATCTATAATGCCGTTTTGCCTGAGACGGCTTACAAGCCTATGGTTATCGAAAAATCGGATAGTGTGATGGACCGCTTGAAAGAGATTGCTACTGTAGGTTTTTCACCATCTGCACTGACAAGTTATATTCGGAATCCAATTCAGTTTTATTTTCAAAAAATTCTACGTATCCGCGAAGTCGAAGAAGTCGAAGAGAATATAGCGTTGAATACTTTGGGAACCATTATCCATGAAACATTAAAAGTATTGTATGAACCGTTTATTGGAAAGTTTATTTCTGAGGCGGCTATCGAAAATTGTTTTAAATTAATTGATGCCGAGGTTCTCAAGCAGTTTAAAGTAGTTTACAAAGAGGGAGAGATTAAAAAAGGACGCAACCTCCTAGCTTTTGAAGTGGCTAAACGGAATGTTTCTAACTTCCTGAAAGTAGAACTAGAAAGCATCAAGGCAGGCGATGCAATCAAGATCATCGCTTTAGAACAAACATTTCAAAGAACGTTAACCCATCCTAGTTTACCTTTTCCGGTATTGATAAAAGGAAATGTGGATCGAATTGAAGAACGAAATGGTACAATTCGAATTATAGATTACAAAACAGGAAAAGTTGAAAAAGCGAGTGTAACCCTGAAAACGTGGAAGGGACTTACGGAGGAGATTAAAAACGATAAAATTATTCAGGTTTTAGCCTATGCTTTTATGTATGAGAATGAAGTTAATGGAAAGCCAATTGAGGCGGGAATTATCTCGTTTAAGAATTTAAAGTCGGGATTTTTACCTTTTAATTTTAAAGAGGAAAAAGACAGTGAATTTATTATCAACGATGCAATAATGAATAATTATCTCGAGCAAATTGTATTGTTACTTCAAGAGATTTTAGATCAGAACATTCCTTTTGAGGAAAAAGTAGTTTAGTTTTTTAGTGCTAAATCTGTTCGGTTTTAATTAACAGATTTTTAGCACATTACTGATGAGTTTTTATTTTCTTTACATAAAAGAATAGATATCAGAAAAGCACTAAATATATTCGAATTTTTCAAAAGCACCTTAGTTATTAATTTAGCTTTTTGTGTTTTACCTGTTCTTTTTTTAGGTTTTTTTGCGTTTAAGTACACGTTTTTGACTGTGGGTTTTACAGTAAGTTTGTTAGCAAAAGAATTCAAGGCTAAAAACGAATATTTGTTTTATTACAAGAACAGTATTTCTAAATTGGAGCTGTGGTTGTATGCTTGGTGTTTCAATTTCGTAGCTCTGGTTTTTGTCAGTCTTCTATTTAATTTCATTATCAAGCTATTTTGAAAAAACATATCCTTGAAATCGATAGTGTACAAAAAAGTTTTGATACGAAGTCAATTCTTTCTGATGTGTATCTAAAATGCGAAACGGCTGACATCATTGGTTTGCTAGGTCGAAATGGATCTGGAAAATCAACCTTGCTTAAAATTATTTTCGGAATTGAAGCCGCTGATTTTAAGTTTGTTCGTCTTGATGGTATAGTGAAAACTAGCACCAAAGATTTATTTCAAGAGATAAGTTACCTCTCCCAAGAAAGTTTTATTCCGAATCATTTTACCGTTACTAAAGCTATTTCGCTCTCAATAGCTAAAAATAAACTCGACGAATTTTATCAAGATGAGTTCATTCAGACTTTAAAGGATAAAAAAGTAAGTCATTTGTCTGGAGGAGAATCGCGCTACCTTGAGATAAAATTAATTCTCTGCAATGCGGCTAATTTTGTACTATTAGACGAGCCTTACAATGGTTTGTCGCCATTAATGATCGAACAAGTGAATCATCTAATTAGAACGCACTCTAATGAAAAAGGAATTGTAATTACGGATCATAATTACGAAAATGTTATTGCAATTTCAACCCAATTAGTATTGCTAAAGGAAGGAAAAGTGCATCACCTAAAGAGCAAAGACGAACTAATTGAAAAAGGCTATTTACGAGAAGGGTTTTATTAAATCTTTTTTAAAAACTGTAATAAAACGGTTGTAAGTTCTTCTTGATTTTCGATATGTGACATGTGTCCATCAGGGAAAGTAACTAAAGCTACATCCGTATTTACAATTTGCTTTTTAGTATCCTCGTATTCTAAAACAGGATCTTTTTGCCCTAATATTAGTAATTTAGGATAGGGAGTTAAGTGCAGTAAAACCTCTCGATCTAACCTTATTTTCATTCCTTCTAGTGAGGCAACGATGGCTTGAAGTGGCGTTTTTAGCGCTTCGGTTTTTACATTTTCAATTTCAACGCGTAGTCTTTCGCGGTTGTTGTCACTGAATAAATTAGCAATTGCTAAACTTACAAAGCCTTTGTAATTTTGTTTCACCGCTTTAATCGCGCGGTCTCGATTTGTTTTTCTTTCCTCGCTGTCGGCATTTGCAGTGGAGTTTAATAAAACTAAACCTTTTACAAAATCAGGGTACAATTCGGCAAAAGCCAAGGCTACATAACCACCCATCGAGTGTCCTATAAAAGCTGCTTTTCTAATTCGCAATTCCGCTAAAACCGCATGCACTGCATCGGCATTATCCTCCATGGAATGCACATAACCCAAGGATTCCGTTGCACCATGACCCAATAAGTCAATTGTGATGACTCTGTTTTTTTTAGAAAAAGGAGCGATGTACTGTTCCCACATTTTTTGATTTTCCAAAAAACCATGGAGCAGCACAACTGCAGTTCCTTTGCCAGTATCAGCGTATGCGATGCTTGTATTTTTAAATTGTGTCGTTTTCAAAGCCAAATTTTAGACTACAAAAATAGGATTATTTATTTTTTAAGGAGCAGACTAATGCGGTATTGTTGATGATTCCTCCCGCTTTCCGCTATATCTTTTATGTTTTGAAAAAAATCATAAAAGGATGCCGCTGCAATCGGGGCTAGTTTAGACGTTAATTGCTTGGAAGAGGCTTGATGCTATAGAATCAATATTGTTGAATTTTCAGATAGTATGAACTACCATAATTTGATAGAATGACAAAGTTGCTAGTTTTATTGTATTACTAGGTTATTCAGAGACAAAGGAATTGTCTTTTCTTATTAAAGTGCACCACCCTTATTTGTCATTCTGACGAAGGAAGAATCTCTACAATGATTGTTAAGTATTTTCAGAATGAGCATTATACCTATTTGTCATTCTGACGAAGGAAGAATCTATACAATTATTGTTAAGTGTTTGAATAATAAGTATTTTGAATTGTGTGAATAACGGACTGTTTTTAGCGTGTTGTTGTGATCGTGTTGATTAGATTCTTCCTTCGTCAGAATGACAAAATGTATGATTAGTGTGGAAGTTTTATTTTGATCTTAGAAGTCGATTGCTAAAACCTTAAACGATCCTAACCACATAGTAGCTGAGTAACATGTTAAGATTCTTTCTTCGTCAGAATGACAAAGTTGCTAGTTTTATTGTATTGTTTTACTAGGTTACTCAGAATAACAAAGGAACTGTCTTTCCTAATTAAAGTGCACCACCCTTATTTGTCATTCTGACGAAGGAAGAATCTCTACAAT
>NZ_JAQWTM010000240.1 GCF_029242675.1 Flavobacterium sp. | reverse complement strand
GCAATGACTGTTTTCGCCACCAATCTTAAGAGAATCCTCAAAATAATGTAGGAAACAATAGCTCTTGTCCTAATTCTTTAAATGAGCTTTTTTAAGTCGATGTAAGCTCTTTAAAAATACTGCAAAAATAAAAAAAGCTTGCAACAGAATTATTAATTAATCCGTTACAAGCTTTCTTTTTAATCCCTAAAAAAGCATCTTGTCTAAATTAGGCCTAGTTTTTCAGTGCCCTCAAGTGATTCAAAGCTCTTTTTTTTGGGATAGAAACCGTTATTTTTTGTCTACTACGGGTCTGTTTTCTCTATTTGCTAGTTCCCAAGCAATAGTAAAAGCTAGTTGTGCTCTTTTAGTTAAAGCATCATACTCAATTTTATCTGGAGTATCTGATTTTTGGTGGTAATCCGCATGTACTCCGTTAAAAAGGAAAACGGACGGAATTCCAAATTTTGCAAAATTGTAATGATCAGAACGCTCATAAAAATGGTTAGGATCTTTAGGATCATTGTATTTTAAATCCAAGTCCATTTTAATGTACATATCGTTGGCTTCCATACATATTGTATTTAAATCCGATGATAAGCGGTCAGCACCAATTAAATAAACGTAGTTGTTGGTATTGGCATGCTCCTTATCGCGTCGTCCAATCATATCTATATTGATATCAGTAATGGTATTTGCAACTGGAAATAAAGGGTTTTCAGAGTAGTATTGAGATCCAAGTAAACCGTGTTCCTCACCTGTTACGTGCAAGAAAAGGATAGATCTTTTAGGTCCGTGACCTTCTTTTTTTGCTTTTTGAAATGCTTGTGCAATTTCTAATAGCGCTACCGTTCCTGATCCATCATCATCAGCTCCATTATATACATTTCCGTTTTTCACACCTACGTGATCGTAATGAGCTGAAATTACCAATACCTCATCTGGTTTTTCAGAACCTTCGATGTAAGCCCAAATATTTTCAGAGTCATTTAATTTTTGTCTACTGTTTTTGTTCAAAAAAGCTGCAGGAACTGCTTGATAAAAACTAGTTGCTCCCTTTGGAAAACCAATGCCTTCTTTCTTATATTGATTAATCATGTACTCACCAGCTCGTTTTTGACCTGCTGAACCCGTTTCTCTTCCTTCCATTTCGTCTGAAGCAACGATATACAAATGTGTTTTAAGTTCATCTGCTGTGATGCTATTCATGTATTTGGAAGGATTTGAATTGTCTTGTGAAACTCCTACCTTAGATCCAGAGCATGATATAGCAGTGGTAATAACTATTAGACTTAATAATTTTTTCATGTAAATAATATAGAATTGATTAAAATAAATTTATTTTTTTAAAACTTCGTTTAAGAAGAGTTTTAGATGTTCAAAAGAGCGTCGAGCGGCTACTGCATTGTAAGCAACTCCAGTAGATTTGTCGTTACCATATTCTGGATTCGTAAAACCGTGCACTGCATCAGCATAATAAATCATTTGCCAATCTGCTTTTGTATCTCGCAATTCTAGTTGAAAGGCCGCGATATCCTCCGCTGATTCAAAAAAGTCATCTGCTCCGTGGCAAACTAACACTTTAGCAGTTATAGGTGTATTGACTCTAGTTTTATCTCTGCCTAATCCGCCGTGAAATGAAACCACTCCTTTTACATTTAAATGGCCTCGAGCTGCCTCAAGTACGCCAGTACCTCCAAAACAATATCCAATTACCACAATGTTATCTGGGTTGGCTCCCGCCTTAATCAGTTGTTCTAATGCTAATGAAATTCTTTTTTGGTATTCTGTATAATTTGTTTTGTAAAAGCCTGCACTTTTCCCTGCTTCTGCATTGTCTTTTGGGTAATTGCCTTCGCCATAAATATCAGCTATAAAGGAATAATAACCTAGTTTTGATAGGTCTGTTGCTATATCTTTAGATGCTTTATCGATTCCTTTCCAAGCAGGAAGTATTAATACACCTGGTTTTTGAGTACTTTTCTTGGTAGGAGCAATCGCAAAACCATTAAGGATTTGGGCTCCATCTTGATAAACAACTGCTTTTAATTGTGCCATAGTACTGCTGGAATAAATAAGGACTCCAATAAGTAAGTATTTTATGTTCTTCATGTTTAATTAATTTTATGTAAATATCTTAAATAAAGCTGAATTAGTTCATTAAAATTTTGATAAAACAAACCTCTGTTAATTATTTAACAGAACTCCAATCTCCTTATTCTCCAGGATGATAATTACGCTCGGCATTTTTTAGAACATCTTCCTTGTAAAATAGTACATCCTTAAATTGTCCTCTTTGATACATGACGGATTGATCACTAAAATGTTTGGATTTTGGATCTCCGCTATTACCTCCTGCAAGTAGTGATTTTGCTTTAATTTTTGGACCAAACTCTACCGCGCAAACAAAACTGTTACCACTGCTTCCGTATCGTAGCGAGCTATTTTCTTGGTAATTACTTTTAAAAGCGGGTAGACAACCCCATAGCGAGGAAGCATTGGCAATTGGTAAACTGGATGCTGCATCATTATAAGTTAAGTCTATAGCGCCGGTTTGTCTTTGGAATCGATTAAGAGTGCCCCACGGAATTTGCCAGCTGCCAAATTTGCTAGTTAGCTCCTTTACCACTTCTTGAAGTTGTGGTAAAAGTTGGACTGCAGTTGCGGTTTGCGCAAATGAATAGGTGTTTTCAACCTGATCGCTCTCCCCTTCGTTTGTGTATGTTTTCCTTAATATTGGATCTAATTTAAAAGCCCATTCGTTAGCTAATGTTGTAGCAACCGAATTCTCCTCAGCATAGTAATTCCATTGTTTTAAAATTGCGATGGGCTCTGCTATAGTAGCATATTGTGAATTTCCATTTTTAGTTTCTTGATCAAAGCTCTTGATTAAGGCCGGAATCAATACTTCAAAAATGGACAGCTTTCTATCGTATCCATCTGCAATGATTTTGTCTAAGGTGTACTTTTCCCCTTTAATAAGCAATCGTACGGCATTTACACCTCTAAAACTTTCTCCATCGGGAGCCATATAAAACGGATAATCCGATTTTTTAGGACTATCAGAGCCAGAAACAGAGAAAGGGGTAGAGTTGCAGTTTTGCAACCAGCCATTGCTAGGATTGTACAAATGTACCGACTCTGAAACGGCATGTAAACCTTTCCATTCTGTGGCTGATGTTGTTCCATCCATCACTTTTGACCAATCTAATTTAGGACTTCGAATAGGTAAAAAGTTGCCGTGCCAATA
>NZ_JAQWTM010000091.1 GCF_029242675.1 Flavobacterium sp. | reverse complement strand
TTACTGCCATAAATAAAAATAAAGAAAGAAAATCGTGGTTGGTTAGTGGGGCTCCAAATTACGACCTTCAAGGAAACGTAATTGGCTCAATAGGTATACATCTCGATATTACGGGTCAAAAAAGCCAAGAAGAGCAGTTGTATTTACTATCGCTAATTGCTGAGAAAAATATAAACGCTGTTATAATATGTGACGCCCAGGGCTACATTGAATGGGTAAACGGCAGTTTTTTAAAAATGTCAGGATATACTAAGGAGGAAATTATAGGTTGTAGACCTGGTCGCTTGCTTCAAGGAGTCGACTCTGACCTAGATTCAGTGAAATACCATCGAGAACAAATAAAAAAAGGATTGCCATTTAACTGCGAGATCGTCAATTATTCTAAAACCAAAGAAAAATATTGGGTTAGAATTCAAGGGCAGGCATTATATGATAAAGAAGGTGCTATAATTAAATACTTTGCGATAGAAGAGGACATTACAGCACAAAAAAATCTTGAAGATCAAAAAGAGAATTTAATAAGTGATTTAGCAAAAACCAACAAGGAGCTGGAAGACTATGCTCAAATTGTATCGCACGATTTAAAATCTCCGTTGCGCAGCATAAATTCTTTAATATCGTGGATTAAAGAAGAGAATGAGAATAGTTTTGACGAACAAACCATCAAATATTTCTCTTTAATAGAACACAAAGTCGAAAAGATGGATCATCTAATCGAAGGTATATTGACTTATTCCAAAATCGATAAGGATGAAACAAGAAACGAGAGTGTAGATACCCATGCGATAATAAGTAGTATTATCGATATTATTCACGTACCACAACACATCACGATAAGGATTGTTGATACATTACCTACTATAAAAGCCGACCGTTTTAAAATTCAACAGCTTTTCCAAAATTTAATTGGTAACGCAGTAAATTATATTGACAAAGAGGAAGGATTAGTAGAAATTGCAGCTGAGGAATTAGAGACTAGTTTTATTTTTTCGATAAAAGACAATGGGATAGGAATGGCAAAAGAAATTCATTCTAAAATATTTGAGACATTCAAAACGTTTACTAACAGTAAGCATTCTACAGGATTAGGTTTATCGATAGTGAAAAAAGTAATTGAATTTTATAAAGGTGAAATCTGGTTAGAGAGTGAGGAAGGAATTGGAACTACCTTTTACGTTAAACTTAAAAAATAATTATGAAAATTATTCAAGCATATAAAGAAGACGGTAAAGAATGGGAATATTTCCAACAGAAAGCAACTCTTAAAAATCCTTTAGTTTTGGTTTTTGGTAATCGTTATTTGCTGGAGAAATCTGAAATTATTGAGAATATCAGAGCAGAATTCCCGTATGAAAATATCGTTTTTGGATCGACGGCAGGTGAAATATTATGTTGTCATGTTAATGACAATTCTATTTCGGTAACGGTAATAGAATTTGAAAATGCTACATATAAAGTTGAGAGAGAAAACATTTTAGATTTTAATAAAAATGCAGTTGAACTAGGCAAATCACTTTATGAAAAAATGCCAAAGGATAATTTAAAACATTTGTTTGTACTATCAGAAGGTAGTTTTGTTAATGGTAGCTCATTAATTAACGGATTAGAAACTAATCTTAATTCCAGTTTGTCTATTACAGGAGGTATGTGTGGCGATGATGCTCGTTTTGAAAAGACCGTAGCTTCATTTAAAGAAAACCCAAAAGAGGGAGAAGTGATTTTAATTGGTTTCTATGGAGAAAGTTTAGAAATATCTTTTGCAAGTTTTGGCGGTTGGATTCCATTTGGCCCCGAGCGTATAATCACTAGATCTGAAGGTAATATTTTGTATGAAATTGATGGGCAGCCTGCTCTTGATTTGTATAAAAAGTATTTGGGAGAGAAATCAAATGAACTCCCTCAAGCATCGTTGCTATATCCATTGAATGTAACCCCAGATGGAAAAAAAGATCCTGTCGTACGCACAATTCTAAACATAAATGACGAAGATCAATCAATGATA
>NZ_JAQWTM010000057.1 GCF_029242675.1 Flavobacterium sp. | reverse complement strand
TAACAAAATAGATTTTCAGAAACCATAATAAATTGTATTTTTACGGTTCAAAATTTAGAAAATAAATGGGCAAAATCATTGCGATTGCTAATCAAAAAGGAGGCGTTGGAAAAACTACTACCTCAGTAAATCTAGCCGCCTCATTAGGAGTTTTAGAAAAAAAAGTACTACTCATAGATGCTGATCCTCAAGCTAATGCTAGCTCTGGATTAGGAATTGATGTTGAAAGTGTGGAAATTGGTACCTACCAAATTTTAGAGCATAGTAATGTTCCAAAGGAGGCAATCATAAAATGTTCTGCTCCAAATGTTGACGTAATTCCTGCGCACATTGACCTTGTCGCTATCGAAATAGAATTAGTTGACAAGGAAAATAGAGAATACATGCTCAAAAAAGCATTGGCTGAAATCAAAGAAGAATACGATTATATTATTATTGATTGTGCTCCATCATTAGGATTACTAACACTGAATGCATTAACTGCAGCTGACTCAGTGATTATTCCAATTCAGTGTGAATACTTTGCATTGGAAGGTCTTGGAAAATTACTGAATACCATAAAAAGTATTCAAAAAATCCACAATCCTGATTTGGATATTGAAGGATTATTATTGACTATGTACGATTCGAGATTGCGTTTATCTAACCAAGTAGTTGAAGAGGTTCAAAAACACTTCAATGATATGGTTTTTGAAACTATAATTCAACGAAATGTAAAGCTCAGCGAAGCGCCAAGTTTTGGAGAAAGCATCATCAACTACGACGCAACTAGCAAGGGTGCAACAAACTATTTGCATTTAGCACAAGAAGTAATTAAGAAAAATAGCAAATAATTGTATGGCAAAAGCAATAAAAAAACAAGCCTTGGGCCGCGGATTATCAGCCTTACTAAAGGATCCTGAAAACGATATTAAATCTGTAGATGATAAAAATGCTGATAAAGTTGTTGGAAACATCATTGAGCTTGACATTGAAGCCATTGAAATAAATCCGTTTCAACCTAGAAGTAATTTTAATGAAGAATCATTAAAGGAATTAGCAGTTTCGATTAAAGAACTTGGTGTAATTCAGCCTATCACGGTTAGAAAATTAGACTTTAATAAATACCAATTAATCTCAGGAGAACGCCGTTTAAGAGCCTCTACTCTTGTAGGATTAACTTCTGTGCCCGCCTATATTCGAATTGCAAACGATAATGAATCATTGGTTATGGCTCTTGTTGAAAACATTCAACGACATGACCTTGACCCGATCGAGATTGCTCTTTCGTACCAACGATTAATTGACGAAATTCAATTAACGCAAGAGCAAATGAGTGAACGTGTAGGTAAGAAACGATCTACTATTGCTAATTACTTACGACTTTTAAAATTGGACCCAATTATTCAAACGGGTATTCGTGATGGTTTTATTAGTATGGGGCACGGTAGAGCGATCATTAACATCGAGGACCTTGATGCTCAAACAGGTATTTATCAAAAAATAGTGAGTCAAAATTTATCTGTACGTGATACAGAAGCTTTGGTAAAAAACTATCAAGAAAGTTTAAAACCTAAAGCCGCTACTAGTTCAAAAGCGCCTAATTTTGCAATTGAGGATACGGATAAAAATGTTTTTAACTCTTATTTTGGAAACAAAGTAGATGTTAAAGTAGCTGCAAATGGAAAGGGAAAAATTACTATTCCGTTTAAATCAGCCGAAGATTTTAGACGTATAGTAGAATTAATAAAAGGATAGTGAATAAAATTCTGTTAATAGGAACACTCCTTTTTAGTATAGGAAACAATATGGTTTTGGCGCAAGCTAAAAACGGTAGCGATTTAGTGGCTAAAGACACCTTAAAAGCAACAGAAATTGATCCGCTAACTCCTGCAAAGGCAGCTTTTTACTCCGCTGTACTGCCCGGTTTAGGACAGGCTTACAACAAAAAATACTGGAAAATCCCAATCGTTTACGGTGCTATTGGTACGAGTCTTTATTTCTTTTTAGATAGTAATAAGAAATACAATCAATACCGAGACGCGTACAAAAGAAGATTGGAGGGATACTCTGACGATAACTTTGATTATCTTGATGATTCTAGATTGATTGCCGGACAAAAATTTTACCAAAGAAACAGAGATTTATCTGCTTTATTTGTTGTTGCTTTTTATGCATTAAATATTATTGATGCCAATGTGGACGCAGCACTACTACAATTTAATGTCGACGAAAACATTTCTTTTAAGCCTTCACTTTACACCAATGATGTAACTTTAAAGACAAATGTGGGTCTAACAATTAATTATAACTTTTAGAGATAGTAATCTTATTGACTATTTCTACATTTAGTACATTCAAAATACAAATCAAATGAAAATTGCGCTTTTAGGATACGGAAAAATGGGTCAGGTAATTGAGCGAATCGCAATCGAGCGAGGTCATGAAATTATTTTAAAAAAAGAGGAACACAATAGCTTTGATGGCCTGGAGAATGCAGCTGTGGCAATTGATTTTAGCGTTCCTTCTGCTGCCGTTTTAAATATTACTAAGTGCCTAAATAATAATGTTCCCGTTATCTCAGGGACAACAGGTTGGTTAGATCAATACGAGGAGATGGTTGCTTTGTGTACAAAAAACAATGGCGCCTTTATTTCGAGCTCTAATTTTAGCTTAGGAGTAAATATATTCTTTGAAATAAATGAATATCTAGCTAAAATGATGTCTAAATTAGATAGCTACAGTGTAGAAATGGAAGAAATTCATCATACGCAAAAATTAGATGCACCGAGCGGAACAGCCATTTCATTAGCAAAAGGAATTATTGAAAATAGTGACTTAACCGATTGGACTTTAGGAGAAGCTAGTGCAAATCAAATACACATTGAGGCAAAAAGAATAGGAACAGTACCTGGCACGCATACCGTACTGTACAACTCAGGCGTTGATAGCATTGAAATCAAACATACCGCACACAATCGCGAAGGTTTTGCACTTGGTGCTGTTATAGCAGCTGAGTGGATCATTGGAAAACAAGGTATTTTCTCCATGAAAGATGTTTTAGCATTATAAAAACGACAACCTAATACTTATTTATTTACAACCAATTTAAACGTAACAATTATGTCTCTATATCAATGGTTTGTGTTTTTCTTATTCATTCAAATAGTCCATTTTTTAGGAACTTGGAAACTGTATGTTGCTGCAGGTAGAAAAAGCTGGGAAGCTGCTGTTCCCGTTTACAATGCAATAGTTTTAATGAAAATAATAGGTCGACCAACGTGGTGGACTATTTTGTTATTTATTCCAATCATCAACTTAATTATGTTTCCAATTATATGGGTGGAAACTTTAAGAAGTTTTGGAAAACGTAGTAATATCGACACCTTTCTGGCTATTATAACTTGCGGATTATACGTTTACTATATTAACTATACACAGAAACTAACGCACATTTCAAATCGTTCGTTGAAACCTTCAACTACGACAGGAGACACAATAAATTCGCTATTGTTTGCGATTATTGTTGCAACTTTAGTTCATACTTACGTGGTACAACCGTACACCATTCCTACACCTTCATTAGAAAAATCGCTATTAGTTGGTGACTTTCTATTTGTGAGTAAAATAAATTATGGAGCTAGAGTCCCAATGACTGCAGTTGCGTTACCTATGGTACACGACTCGATTCCAATGACCAAATCAAAATCCTATTTGAGCTGGCCTCAGTTGCCTTACTTTAGAATACCTGGTTCTGAAAAAATAAATAGAACGGATATTGTTGTATTCAACTGGCCGGTGGATACCGTACATTACTTCTTTGAACCTAAAGGAAAACCCGGTGTGATAAAACCAATTGATAAAAAATCTAACTACGTAAAAAGATGCGTAGGTATTCCAGGAGATAGCTTATCTATAATCGATGGAATGGTCTATATTGATGGTAAAAAATTAGCGCTTCCGGATCGAGCTAAACCACAATTTTCATACAATGTAGTTGTGGATGGTAAGACGCCTATTGATTTTGAATATCTAGTAAAAGACATGGATATTACTGACGCGGCGGGATATATAAATGAAGCGAGAGATACTTTGATATTTAGGGCTTTGACTGAAGCCAGTGCAAACCGATTAAAAAATATTCCTGGTATCACCGCAGTCAATAGAATCATTGCCAAAGATTTGGAACAAAGTATTTTTCCGCAAATCAATAAGTGGAATCAAGATAATTACGGACCAATTTATATTCCGGAACAAGGAAAAACCGTTGCTTTAAACAGTGCTACATTGCCATTTTATAAAAGAATCATCACCGATTATGAAAAAAGTGATTCTGGAGACAAAAATGATTTAAAAGTTACAGGCTCTGAAATTAGACTAAATGGTCAAGTCGTAACGAGTTATACGTTCAAGCAAAATTACTATTGGATGATGGGTGATAACCGTCACAACTCTGAAGACAGTCGCTATTGGGGATTCGTTCCTGAAGATCACATTGTGGGTAAACCAGTTTTTATCTGGATGAGTATCAAAGGGATTAATGATGGAATAAAGAACTGGAGCATTCGATGGGATCGCGTTTTCACAACGGTTAGCGGTGAAGGTCAGCCACAGTCCTACTTTAAATATTTCTTATTTGCACTAGCAGCGTTCTTTATCGGAGAATACTTTTGGAAAAAAAGAAAAGCTAAAAACAGCTAAATAAACAATACCAAATTTAAAAGTCATAAAGTACACTTGAATAAAGTAACTTTATGACTTTTTTATACAAATAAAAATACCGAATCATAATGCAAGCGCTTCTTCACCCCTCCTATTTTCCTTCAATTAGTCACTACGTAGCCATGGAACAAGCGGATTCCGTCTTGTTTGAAATAGAAGATAATTTCCAGAAGCAAACCAATAGAAACAGAGCTTACATTTACAGTCCCAATGGAATTCAGCTGCTAAACATACCCGTAAAACACAGTAAAGAAGCACATCAGAAGACAAAAGACATCATTGTTGACAATACATCTGATTGGCAGAAACAACATTTTAAATCGTTAGAAACCGCCTACCGAAGCTCACCTTTTTTTGAGTTTTTTGAAGACGACATAAGACCCTTTTACGAGAAAGAACACAAATACCTATTGGATCTTAATTATGAATCAATAGACATCGTATCCAACTGTTTACGAAAAAGAATAGAATACAAAACAACTTCCGAATATTTACAAGAGGTAAACCCAAACACTACACTTGACTGTAGACATTTAATTGATGGTAAAAAAGACAAGTCTGCCTTTAAAAGGTATATGCAGGTTTTTGAGGACAAACACGGCTTTATCAATAATCTTAGTGTCCTAGACTTACTATTTAATGAAGGTAAATTTACTATTGACTATCTGAAAGAGCAACAGTTTTAACTTAAAGCAGTACAATCACTCAATACTTAATTTAGTCATTATCGGATAATGATCAGAGTCCTTCATTTCTGGAAAACTTTGAAACTCCTTAACAATCATTTTATCGTCAGCAAAAATATAATCGATTCGAGCAGGATAATACTTAAACTCATATGTTTGACCAAAGCCTTTTCCGGCTTCTTCAAAACAATCTTGTAATTTCCCTTTGATATTTCGGTACACATAGGAATAAGCACTATTATTCATATCACCACAAATAATTACAGGGTACTCACACGCACTTTCATGTTCTTTAAAAATCTCTGCTTGTTGCTGCTGCTGTGTAAAAGCCTTACTAATCCTTCGGTATAACATTTGCGATTTACTCTTATTGATAACCTCAATATTATCATTGATTTCATCCACATCAGGCGAAATCTTAATGGATTGCAAATGCATATTATACACTCTAATAATATCTTTACCTTTCTTGATATCGGCATAAATCACATTATTATTTGAATTAGGAAAAACAATATTGCCCTGATCAATAATAGGAAATTTCGAAAAAATAGCTTGTCCGGTTTTAATTTTATTACCAGCCATCAAAATGTATTTGTATTTATACACTTTTAAATCGATGGTAGCCGAAGAAGAAAACTCTTGAATACATAAAATGTCTGGATTTTTCTCATTTATAAAAGATACAATAGAACCCGCAACATCGGTTTTATCGATCCACTTAAATAAATTAAATAGCCGCACATTGTAACTCATGACTACAAAATCCTTGTCTTCCTGCTCATAAGGAGGCGCTGAAAATTTATAAAACTTATTGATAAAAGTAATTCCAATTAAGAGCACTATTCCAGATAAAATCATCCTTTTTTTAAACTGAAAAAGCCAGTATACAAAAAACAGACTGTTCAGTATAAAAAACAAAGGCATAACTAAAGTTAACACCGATAAAATAGGAAATATTTTAGGTGATAAAAATGGCAAAACATAAGCTATAAAAGTGACAATAATAAGAAGAATGTTTAAACTGTACATTCCTTTATTGAACCAAGAAAGATTTTTCATCTTTATTGTTTAAAATTATACTTTGGTTACTAATCTATAAATTTACAATTATTTACCTGCCTTAAATAAAAAATCTTTTTCTTCTTTACTCAAACTGTCATAACCCGATTGACTGATTTTATCTAAAATCTCATCTATTTGCTGCTGCTCTTTGGACTTAGTCACAATTTTAGCTACTCTTTGAACTGGTGGCTTACTGTAATTTTTATGCACTTTTTTGAAAGGAGTAGAAGGCGATTTGCGAAATAAATTAACGAATACATCAATAACTTTAGTTACTCCTGTACTTAGATCCGAACCATTTTTTAGCAACTGGATATACAAGAATCCAAATAAAGCTCCTGATAAATGAGAGATATGACCTCCCATATTGTCCGAACGTAACTGTAGCAAATCTAAAATTAGAATTACTGAGGTAATATGCCACAGTTTGACATTACCAATGATCAGTAATCGCACATTCATTAAAGGTTGATAAGCTGTTGCTGCTACTAGGATAGCCATAATCGCAGCAGACGCCCCTACGATAGCAGTCGTAATATTCAGCACATAAAAACAAGAAATGAATACAAGTCCAGCAAAAATACCTCCCAAAACATAGACACCTACAAATTGTTTTTCAGTAAAATAAGTGAGGAAAAATTTACTTGAAAAATTAAGAATAATTAGATTGAAAAGGATGTGAAAGAAATCAAAATGAAAAAAGGAATAGGTAACTATTGACCATGGCTTCCAAAACAAATCAACTGGATTTGAGGACAAGCTCACAAATTGAAGCACATTCACATTGACATTAACTAAAGCCAACAAGCCAACAAGCACAAATGACACTAAAAAGAAAGCAATATTCCAATAAATCAGCCTAAATGCGACGCCTCCTACTTTATACTGTAATTTTAAATCGTCTATAATATTCATACTTGCACTACTTTAAATTAATTCCAACGAGTATTATCAAACTGGTTCTTTTTCCAATACCAACTAATTAAGAATCCAAATAATGCACCTCCTACGTGTGCAAAATGTGCAATTCCAGGACCTCCAAATAAAGACTGACCCGATACTCCTAAATAAAGATCTACTGCAACCAAGCCCGGAACAAAATATTTTGCTTTTATAGGAATTGGAATAAACATCAAGGCCAATTCAGCATTTGGAAACATAAAAGCAAACGCTACGATGATACCATAAATAGCTCCTGAAGCTCCTACAACAGTACCAAAGTAAGAACTAATAAAATCTCCGAATTCTGGACTGTTTAAAATAGGACCTATCGCACTATTTCCTTTACCATTCAAAACAGCAAAAACCTCTGCTTGAGAAAAACCTTGCTCTAACAAAGTTTTCATTCCCTCCTGAAAATAATAATAGTTAATTCCAGTATGAATTAAGGCTGCACCTAAACCACAGGAAATGTAAAAAAATAAGAACTTTTTACCTCCCCAAAAATGTTCTAGTGCAGATCCAAAAGAATACAAGGCAAACATGTTAAAGAAAATATGCATAAAACCACCATGCATGAACATGTGCGTAAGCGGCTGCCAGTACTGAAACCCACTATTTTCAGGAAAATACAATGCTAATAATCTGTATGCTGGATTATTTGGATTAAAACTATCTGGCGAAAACCCTCCAACAGCTAATGTACCTACAAAGAATAGGACATTGATAATCAATAACTGTTTTACAGTTTCGGTAATATTCATCATAATGCAAATTTTTTATCTAAATCTTCCACTCTCATGGTTATAAAAGTTGGTTTTTGAAAAGGAGAAACATTGGGGTCTTTGCAAGCAAAAAGCCCATTAACTAAATTCTCTTGTTCTTTTACAGTTAAACTTGTTCCTGTTTTTACCGCTAAACTTTTGGCCATT
This sequence comes from Flavobacterium sp., assembly GCF_029242675.1. Classification (GTDB taxonomy): domain Bacteria; phylum Bacteroidota; class Bacteroidia; order Flavobacteriales; family Flavobacteriaceae; genus Flavobacterium. The sequence continues at coordinate 20,260 of NZ_JAQWTM010000057.1, read as the reverse complement.
GATTTGGCAATAGTATCATTTTGACTAAAGCTGTTTTCAGGAATTCCATCCTCTAAATCACTTAACAACTGTTCTAAAACCATCGAAACCTCACTCTCAGTAATGTTCACCGGTATCCCTGAAATTACAACATGAGCATTGTCCGGTGCTACTTCAAACACAAAACCAGTATTAATTAAAGACAACTTCAAATCGTCAATCAATTCCATTTCGCTTGACGAAAAAAACAAATCTAAAGGAAATAATAACTGTTGGCTCGAGGCTTGTTGTACTGTCATGTTGGTCAAAAATTGCTCGTATAGCACGCGTTGGTGTGCTCGCTGCTGATCTACAATCACCATTCCTGATTTAATTGGAGACACAATATATTTTTTATGTATTTGATATACGTTTTGCACGGCATGCTCAACTTCCTCATCATTAAACAAAGAGCCTGTTACCTCTTCGGTTTCGAAACTAAGATTAGTAGCTGCTGATTGAAAATGTGTTTCCTGCTTCAAACCCACATATAAACTTTCCCAACTGGCGGTTGGTTCTGGTTTTTTGTACGAACTCGCCGAAGCGTAATGTTTATTTACTTTATCATCTGAAAACGGATTAAAAGTACTATCGACTTGAATTGTAGGCGTCTCCCCTTTTAAATCCTTGTAATTATAAGGTGTATCTAAGTTCGAATCTCGATCAAAGTCTAAAACTGGCGCGACATTAAACTGCCCTAAGCTGTGTTTAATTGACGACCGTAATATGGCGTACAAGGCATGCTCGTCATCAAATTTAATTTCTGTCTTGGTTGGATGAATATTAATATCAATAGTGTTTGGTGGCACCGTTAAGTATAAAAAATAACTAGGCTGCGCACCATCTCGCAAAATACCTTCATAAGCAGCCATTACTGCATGATGCAAATAACCACTCTTAATGAAGCGGTCATTCACGAAGAAAAATTGTTCGCCCCTGCTCTTTTTGGCAAACTCAGGCTTACTAACAAATCCTTGAATTGATACAATTTCTGTTTCTTCCTGTACAGGTACTAATTTTTCATTGGTTTTACCCGAAAAAATATTCACTATCCTTTGACGTAAACTTGAACCCGGCAAATTAAACATTTCACTTCCGTTGTGATAAAAAGTAAAATAAATAGAAGGGTGAGCCAAAGCTACTCGATGAAACTCATCAACAATATGACGAAACTCTACACTATCCGATTTTAAAAAATTGCGTCGTGCCGGAATATTGAAAAATAGATTTTTAACAGCAAATGAGGTCCCTTTGGGCAACACTGCTGCTTCCTGCGATACAAACTTACTCCCTTCAATGATAATTTGAGTCCCTAACTCTTCTTGATCTTGCTTAGTTTTCATTTCAACATGCGCGATAGCAGCAATAGATGCCAATGCTTCACCACGAAAACCTTTTGTATTTAATGAAAATAAATCTTCTGCTAGTCTAATTTTAGAAGTTGCATGTCGTTCGAAGCACAATCTCGAATCAGTTACGCTCATCCCTTTGCCATTGTCAATTACTTGTACCATGACCTTCCCAGCTTCCTTGATGATAAGTTTGATATCCGAAGCATTGGCATCTACAGCATTTTCTAGCAATTCTTTTACAACTGAAGCGGGTCTTTGCACCACTTCTCCGGCAGCAATTTGATTTGCAACATGATCAGGAAGTAATTGGATTATACTTGACATTAAAAATAATTAATTTAAAAATTTATGGATTTAGGTTTCCTTGCAGTGGTAACAAATTTAATGAATTTTGGTTGGCTTTAGTGCATCTACCAATCATAATTAAAACAAAAAACCTATACTGATACAGAAACAGTATAGGCTTAAAATTGAATTATTTAAATTGTTATTCCTCAAGTTTCAGAGGCAAATCTTCAATTTGCAATTGTCCTGAAGCCAATAATGTTGCTTTTTTATATTCGTGAGTTAAGGAAGCTTGCTGACGGATGAAGGCCATTTTAATCGCTGCAATTGCTGCTTCTGTCCCTTTATTACCGTGGATTCCGCCGCTTCTATCGATAGACTGCTGCATGGTATTATCTGTTAAAACACAAAAAATCACAGGAACATCTGATTGTACATTCAAATCTTTAATTCCTTGTGCTACGCCTTCGCAAACAAAATCAAAATGTTTAGTTTCTCCTTGGATAACACATCCAATGACAATTACTGCATCGACATTTTGTGTTTGTAGCATTTTTTTCGCACCATAAATCAATTCGAAACTTCCTGGAACATTCCATCGAATGATGTGGGCAGCAGGAACTTCGTTATCTAAAAAAGCTCCTTCGGCTCCATTGTACAATCCCTCTGTTATTTCTCCATTCCATTCTGCAACTACAACCCCAAAACGAAAATCCTTTGCTTTTGGTAAGCTGCTTTTGTCATAAACTGATAAATTTTTATTAATCGTTGCCATACTAAATGATATTTAAATTTAACCTAAAAAAAATTGACAATTACATGTATTAAAATTACTCTTAATAAATGTAATTGTCAATCTTAAAACTTGTTATTTTTTGCTATTGAGACAAACCAATTAAAGCATCAACCGAAGCTGCTTCTGGAGCAGTATCAAAGTTGTCTTTGATGTCTGTAAAGTATTTCAACGCCGCTGCTTTGTCTCCAAGAGCTAAAGCCGTTTTACCCGCTTTTAATAAGAAACGAGGTGTTGTGAAATCATTTTTATTTGCATCAACTGCTTTAATATAATTCTCTAAAGCTTCTTTTAATTGATTCTTCTGAGCATACGCATCTCCAATTGCTCCTTTGGCCAAAGCACTTAAAACGATATCATCTGAATTAAATTTACCAAGGTAATCAATGGCTTCAGCGTACTTTCCTGTGTTTAAGTAAGCAACTCCCGCATAGTAATTAGCTAAATTTCCTGCATCAGTACCTGAATACTCATCTGCTATTTTAACAAATCCAAATTTACCTTCTGACCCGTTTAAAGACAATTTATATAATGAATCACTCTTTACTCCATCAGTTGCTAATTGAAAGTTTTGTTGTGCAACAAACATTTCATCTGCAGCCTCTAATTGTTTTGGCTCAGCAATAAATTTTTGGTACCCTAAGTACCCAATAGTTAACAAAGCAACAGCTCCTACTAAACCGATGATAATTTTTTGGTTTCTAGCAACAAAATCTTCAGTTTTTGAAGCAGTTTCATCTAAAGCTGAAAAAACACCTGCTGTTGTACTATCCTTTTCGTCAATTATTACATTTTCAACAGTAGTATCGTTTACTTCTTTTTCTTTAGGTGTTTTATATCCTCTTTTATTGTAAGTTGCCATTTAAAATTAATTTAGTGAACCGCAAAAATAAAATTTTTATTCAAACTCACGCAATAAATTCAATATTTTATAGTGGAAATAAAAAAATAATTTTGCAGTCCCTCGACAAACTAAAATATTTTAGATACAAAAGTTACAGAAGTTTCTTTTATCAAAAATTTTCAATAATTTGCAGCCTCTTATTACAAATGCTTCAAAAAAGACAAACGCCTCAATGTCAGAGGTTCCCTAAAAATGTACCTAAAAAAAATCTCATTATTCAACTATAAAAACTTCGCAGAGGCTAATTTTGAGTTCGAAGGTAAAATTATATGCTTCGTAGGTAAAAATGGAATCGGTAAAACCAATGTTTTGGACGCTATCTATCATTTAGCCTATGGCAAAAGCTATTTTAATCCGCTTGCGGTTCAAAACATCAAGCACGGAGAGGAGTTTTTTGTCATTGACGCTGAGTTTGTTAAAAACGAAAGAAGCGAACAAGTTGTTTGTAGCTTAAAAAAAGGGCAAAAAAAAGTACTTAAACGCAATAGTAAAGCGTACGAAAAATTCTCTGACCATATAGGATTCATACCCTTGGTCATCATTTCACCTGCAGATAGAGATTTAATCGTAGAAGGAAGTGAAACACGCCGTAAATTCATGGATAGTGTTATTTCTCAGCTGGACTCGAATTATTTACAAAAATTGATTCAGTACCAAAAAGTAATGAGTCAACGCAATGCATTGTTGAAATACTTCGCTCTTAATCATGTTTTTGAAAATGATACTTTGTCAATTTATAATGAACAGTTAATGGAATTCGGGAAATACATTTTTCAAAAACGAAAAGAATTTATTGCTTCATTTGTACCTATTTTCAATAACCATCACCAGGCAATTACTGGCTCTGCAGAAAGCGTTCAATTAGTTTATGACAGTCAGTTATTTGAAAACGATTTGAGATTATTATTAGAACAAAACATCAATAAAGATCGAGCGCTTCAATACACAAGTGTAGGCATTCATAAAGATGACCTTTCCTTTGAGATTGACAATCATCCTATCAAAAAATTTGGCTCTCAAGGCCAACAAAAATCCTATTTGATTGCTTTAAAATTAGCACAATTCGAGTTCTTGAAAAAGCAAAGTGGCGTTAAACCCATTTTGTTGTTCGATGATATTTTTGATAAGCTTGATGAAGAAAGAGTTTCTAAAATAATTGCCATGGTCAATAGCGATAGTTTTGGGCAATTATTCATCTCGGATACACATCCTGAACGAACGGAAAGCATTGTAAAATCGACACATCAGTCTTATCAAGTTTTTAATTTATAGGGGATATTTTTAACAACAATAGCGCTTACGTACTTGTAATTTAGTTATTTTTGTAAAGCACTTAAATCTAACATTATGAATTCACAACCTAAACTTATACTGCTTTCTATCTTTTTTGTTTGTTTTTCCAGCCTGGCACAACAATCGATTAAAAGTAAAACGATTGCCCCATTGGAATTTGCAGAAAACATTAGTAGTACGCTAGGAACTCAAATCCTTGATGTCAGAACGCCTGAAGAATTCAATTTAGGACATATCGACAATTCCTTAAACATCGATTGGTTAGGAACAACTTTTGTTGCGGATACAAAAAAACTAGATAAAAAAAATCCAGTCTATGTTTATTGTAAAAGCGGTAATCGAAGCAGCAAGGCTGTTAAAAAACTAGAAGAATTAGGTTTTGAAACTATTATTGAGCTCGAGGGAGGCTATACACAATGGCAATTAACCTCTTTTAACAAGCCAAATACACCAATAATAGGAATGTCACTTCAAGAATTCAACCGTCTTTTGGAATCTGAAAAAGCAGTCTTAATTAACTTTTCAGGAAACTGTACTTCATGTCAAAAAATAGAATCCATCATTTCAAAACTAGGAAAAGAGCAAGCTAATAGAGTTCAAATAATTACTATTGATTTCGAGAAAAATAAAACGATAGCAGCTAAATTAGAAGTTGACAACCTTCCTGCATTACTCCTTTATAAAAATAAGAACCTTAGTTGGAGACAGTCGGGCGTTGTTACTGAAGAAGAATTAAAAAAACAACTGCAATAAACGAAGTATGCTATCCAACCCAACCATAGAGTTCCTCAAGGACCTAAAATCGAATAACAACCGTGATTGGTTTTTAGAAAACAAAAAATGATACGAACTTTGTAAAAAGGACTATCAGCAAATTGTTTCCGATTTACTAGCAGTAATGAAGCCATTAGACCCTTCACTTGAAATGCTGGAAGTCAAAAATTGTACTTTTAGAATCAATAGAGACATTCGATTCTCTAAAGATAAAACTCCCTATAAAACGCATTTAGGAATATGGATGCCTTGTGGCAGGGTAAAAGGAAAAAATAGTCCTGGCTACTACATCCATTTGGATCAAGAAGAAGCTTTTATAGCTGGTGGACTATACGCTCCAGAAGCAGATGAATTAAAAAAAATCAGAAAAGAAATTGCCTTTTTCTATGAAGACTTACAAGAAATTCTGAACGAAAAAGAATTTAAAAATGTATTCCAAGACTTTGATAGTAATGAACGCAGCTTACTAAAAAATCCACCAAGAGGATACGAAAAAGAACATCCCGCCATTGAATTTTTAAAATTAAAAAGTTTCGAAACCTCATTTAAAATAAAATTTAATGATGTTACTAACAAAGAGTTCGTTTCTACAGTAACCAAAAAGCTGATCTTACTCAAACCTTTAAACGAATTTTTAAGACGGGCACTAACCGCTGACGAAGCTTAAAACAAGTACATGAAGAAAAGAAAAATACTTTTTCTTGGAGAATCTTATCGAGCAGATGCTATTACTTGGATAAATGGCCTGAGGGAATATGGCGATTTTGAAATTATTTGTTGGGAATTAAAAACACCTAGCACGACTTTATTAAACCGTATTTTACGTATTGCTGAATTCAACCTTGCTTATTTTAAAATTAAAAAAATAATCAAGGATGAAAAACCAGATATGGTAATTGCAGAGCGAACAACTAGTTATGGCTTTTTGGCCGGAATCTCTGGAATTCAACCGTCGGCAATTGCACAACAAGGCATAACTGATTTATGGCCTACTGATTCCATTTTATTATCTTTAAAAATATTAATTCAAAATTATGCCTTTTCAAAGGCAACCTTAATTCATGCTTGGGGTCCTGCTATGACTATTTCTATGGCTAAAGCCAAAGTTGATATGAACAAAGTGATGGTGTTGCCCAAGGGGATTAATTTAGAAAAATTCAGTGCTGGGAATGCTGCCCTACCAACTAAAATTCATGCTATAGTTACCCGATCACTACTGCCCGAGTATAGCCATGATATTATTCTTAAAGCATTTGAAATAGTAAACCAGAGTGGCATAGATTTCGTATTAACTATTATAGGAGATGGAAGAAAATTTCCTTGCATAAATGCTTTAACCAAAAAATTAAAAATTGCCGATAAGGTAGTTTTCACAGGAAGAATTTCAAATACCGAATTACCCGAGTTGCTAAAAAAGTCAAATTTTTATATCAGTATGCCAACGACCGAAGGAGTATCGGCCTCCTTATTTGAAGCAATGGCCTGCCAAGCCTACCCAATTGTAACAGATATAGTAGGAAATCAAAGTTGGATTAAACATCGTGCAAACGGACAGCTAGTGGCTGTAAATGATTATAAGATGCTAGCAGAAGAAATAATTTGGGCTTTTAATAATATCAAATACCGAGAAAATGCAATTCACCACAACAGACTTTTGGTGGAAAGCAAAGCCAATTACCAAACCAATATGAAAGCAATTGCCCAAAAATACCACGAACTTATTACTGCACACAGCTTAAACAAATAACTATGTGCGGAATTAACGGAATACTTCACTTTCAATCAGAACGAAAAGTTGATGAGCATACGCTGACCAAAATGCGTGACTCCTTAGCACATCGTGGACCTGACGACCAAGGATTATTTATTGATAAAAATGTTGGTTTTGGCCACAGGAGACTATCGATCCTAGATGTTTCTGCAGCCGGACACCAACCTTTTCTCTCTGAAGATAAGCGGTACATTATGGTTTACAATGGTGAGATCTATAACTATAAGGACTTTTATCCCGAATTAAGAAGTAATGGCTTTTCGATTCGAACAAATTCGGATACCGAAGTTCTTTTGAAATTATACCAAATGCATGGTCTAAAAATGCTTCATCGCCTTAATGGAATGTTTGCTTTTGCCATTTGGGATACCCTAGAAAAAAAACTGATTGTAGTTAAAGATAGAATGGGAGTTAAACCGCTCTATTATGCTATTTACAATGAAACTTTCTATTTTGCATCCGAGCAAAAAGCCCTCTTTACTGCTGGCGTACCACTTAAAATTTCAAAAGAAGGACTAGAAGAGTACATTTTTAATCGTTTCGTTGCCGGGGAAGGCACACTGTATGAAAACATCAATAAAGTGCTTGCAGGTCACAGTATGACAGTATATGCAAGTGGTAGAATTGAGACTGAAAAATGGTGGGATTTAAAAACAGAAATTCAAAATCAAACTCCAATTAAGGATCCGCTGGAATGGTTCTCGTCCACCTTTGATGAATCGGTACGATTGCGAATGGTGAGTGATGTACCTGTTGGTGTGCTCTTGAGTGGTGGTTTAGACTCCTCGTCTATTCTAGCTAGCTTAAAAAAACAGCAATTTCAAAACATTCAATCTTTTACCATAGGCTTTAAAGAAGAAGAACATAACGAGGCGCATCTTGCCAAAATGCTTAGCGAAAAATTAGCATATGGCTTTCATACCCTTCAATTGGAAGACCAAGCGCTGCACGACAAACTCGTACAAGCTACTTACTTCCAAGACGAACCCATAATGCATCTGAACGAGCCACATCTTTTAACCATTTCAGAGCTAGCCAAATCATCTGTAAAAGTATTACTCTCCGGCGAAGGTGCTGATGAATTAATGGGTGGATATGTTCGTTATAAAGCGCTACAATACCCCTCATTATTGAGCTCTATTGCAACACTTGGGTCCCTTGATCTTTTTAATAAAACAGCCCGATTCGAAAAATTAGGCCGTTACGCTAAGATGAGTAAAAAATCAGATTTAATCCTTTTTAATAGTTGCAACATCTATCCGGCTGATATCGCTGCGCAATTTGGCATTAATTCTCCACCTAAAAATGAATACCGAATCCAAATCTACAAAGAAGCTAAGGAACTTTACCCTGGTAATTTAAGGAGGCAAGCGCTTTATTTTGACCAACAAACCTACCTTCGCTCGCTACTGCACCGCAATGATAGAGCTACAATGGGTGCCTCGATAGAATGCCGAGAACCCTTTTTAGATCAGCGACTCATCACAGGTTTAGGTTCACTAGAGGACAAATGGCTATTTACAGGAAAAAAGGGGAAGTTTATCCTAAAATCAGCTATGCAGGATCAATTGCCCGAAGAAATATTAAAGTTTAAAAAAGTAGGACTCAGCGCTCCATGGGGAGATTACTTAGTTAATAGTTCGGTTTTTAAAGATGAACTCACCTCTTTTGCAACGAGTACTATTTTTGAAATGCCCTACTTGCAAAATATAAATAGCAAAGCACTTGTTGATCGCTTAAAAAAAGGCGACCCTACCATGACTGCTTTTGTTATGCCTTTATTTATGATGCATATCTGGATAAAAAATTATGTAACTCAATTTTAATGTTTACTTTTGACCTTTAAAATTCGCATTAAAAGCAACAGTTTTCATGGAGATAAAAAGCAACTTTTCCTTAAAAAATTACAATAGTTTTGGTATCGATGTAAAGGCAAAACAATTTATCGCCGTTCACTCAATTCCAGAATTAATTACTGTTTTAGAAGAAAATCAAACAGCCAAAAAATTTTTTTTAGGAGGCGGAAGCAATATGCTACTAACTAAAGACATTGATGCTCTAGTCATACATGTTGACTTAAAAGGAAAAAAAATAGTAGAGGAAAATGATAGCTTCGTTTGGATCGAATGTCAAGCGGGAGAAAACTGGCATGAATTTGTGTTGTGGGCCATCGATCAAGATTTTGGTGGACTGGAAAACATGTCCCTTATTCCCGGAAATGTGGGTACAACTCCTGTTCAAAATATTGGCGCCTATGGAACAGAAATCAAAGACACGATGGTTTCTTGTAGTACAATCTCGATTAAGGATCAAACTATCCGATCTTTTACCAATGCTGACTGTCATTTTGGCTACCGCGAAAGTGTATTTAAAAATGAATATAAGGACCAATTTATCATAAGTTCAGTAGTTTTTAAATTAACCAAGAAAAATCATAAGATCAATACTTCCTATGGCGACATTACTGGAGAATTGTCTAAAAAAGGAAATTCAAATCCCAATTTAAAAGACGTTAGTGATACTGTAATTGCGATCCGAAAAAGCAAATTACCCGACCCAAAGGAATTAGGTAATAGTGGAAGCTTTTTTAAAAATCCGATAGTGCTAAAAAAAGATTTCGATCCTATCCATCAAAAGTTCCCTGAGATGAAATATTATGAAATTTCAGATACAGCAGTTAAAGTACCAGCAGGCTGGCTAATTGAGCAAGCTGGGTTCAAAGGAAAACGATTTGGCGATGCTGGAGTTCATAAAAACCAAGCACTAGTTTTAGTTAATTATGGCAATGCTACCGGTCAAGAGATTCTGGAGGTTGCAAAGGATATACAAAATACTGTTTTTGAAAAATTTGGTATTCATATCGAAGCAGAAGTCAACGTAATTTAAGCCAAATTAAGTTTGTAGAAATAACGAATAGATTTACCATTTTATCATTTATTTTTAGCAATTCTATTCATACCTTTGCCACCGATTTAAACAACCTATAAAACTCTAATGCTTATACTAATTCTCTACTTTTTTATTGCTGTTGTAGCTATTCAAATACTGTACTATCTAGTTGTTTTTGGGAAATTTGCTTTCGCAAAAGGGCAAACGGTTACGCCCAAACGCATTCCTATTTCGGTAATTGTGTGCGCCAAAAACGAAGAAGAAAACGTAGTGAAATTTATTCCGCTATTGGCTGAGCAGGACTATCCTGATTTTGAAATTGTTTTAATAGACGACGCTTCTAGCGATGACACTTTAGAACGTTTTGAAGAATTTGAAAAGCAGTACAGCAATATTCGCTTGGTCAAAGTAGAAAATAATGAAGCCTTTTGGGGGAACAAAAAATATGCTTTAACGCTAGGAATTAAAGCAGCTAAAAAAGATTATTTATTGTTTACTGATGCTGATTGTTATCCAACCTCTAAAAATTGGATTACAGCCATGAGTTCCCAATTTACCATGCAAAAAACTATTGTTTTAGGATATGGAGGATACGAGAGGATCAATAATTCTTTTCTAAATGTCTTGATTCGATTTGAAACCGTTTTAACAGCAATGCAATATTTTTCTTGGGCAAAACTAGGACGTCCTTACATGGGAGTAGGTCGCAATTTAGCTTACAAAAAAGAGGAGTTTTTTAATGTAAATGGTTTTATTAATCATATTCAGGTCCGTTCAGGAGATGACGACTTGTTTATAAACGAAGCTGCAACCGCTAAAAATTGCACAATAGCTTTTACACCCGAAAGCTTTACACGCTCTAAGCCAAAAACAACATACAGCCAGTGGTTTACTCAAAAAAGAAGACATATAGCTACGGCCAAGCATTATAAAAAACTAGACCAACTGCAGCTAGGTACATTTTACTGCAGCCAATTATTGTTTATTGTACTACCAATTGTGCTACTATCATTTCAATTTCAATGGATGATTGTGGTTGGCCTAATCGCACTAAGATATCTTTGCGCATGGATCGTAGTAGGTTGTACTGCAGGAAAACTTAAAGAAAAAGATTTAAAATACTGGTTTCCTATCATAGAGCTAGTTCTTATCTTGACGCAAATCAATATCTTTATAACAAATATCTTCTCAAAACCCGTAAATTGGAAATAAAAACTCAAATAGAAAAAGCAAAAAAAGGCGACCAAACGGCCTTCACCTTTCTATTGAACCATTATTGGAATGAGGTTTACGGATTCATGCTCAAACGCACTGAAAACGAAACAAATGCTGAAGATATTACCATTGAAACTTTTTCGAAAGCATTTGACAAAATAGCTACTTACAATCCTGATTTTCAATTCAACACCTGGTTAATAAGTATTGCTAAAAATGTGCATATCGACTTATTGCGCAAAAAAAAATCAAGCCTTTTTATAGAAATGACGGATCGCGAAGATCAAAAAGCCTATAATATTGCTGACACTACACTATCTGCAGAAGATGAATTAATTCGAGAACAAAATCTATCTCGTTTGTTGCGATACATCAAAGAATTGAAACCACACTACCAAGAAGTAATTCAACTGCGTTATTTTCAAGAAATGACGTACCAAGAAATAGCCAATACCATTAATGAGCCTTTAAGCAGCGTTAAAGTAAAACTACTCAGGGCTAAAAAATTGTTAGCTGAAATCATTACCAGTAAGCGATAACCTTTACTATTCTGCACCAAAAACAATCCATCACTTAAATAATTGTAAAAATTTAACTAAATTAGTATACTATAATTCTTATTATTCCGTTATACTTTAAAATTAAGCAATCGCCTATGATCTAATAGTTACTTAACCTTTAAATCCAATTACCATGTCTAAACTTAGCCTCTACGAAAACAACTGGATTAATCTAGTATTCGAAAACAGAAACCAAGAGTATGGAGCGTTTCAATTGCGTCAACAAAGTACTAAAACCTCTTTGATTGCACTGTTCATGGGTGTATTACTATGTGCATCGTTAGCATCGCTACCACATGTAATCAGCACAATTTTTCCTGACAAAATTATTCCGGATGTATTGCCTCAAATCACAGATAAAATTATTGAGGTAACCAAAATTTATCCTACTGAAGTTAAGCCAGTAGTTCCCATTGCTCCAAAACCATTGCAAGCACAACCTGCAGCTGTGGTTACTACAAAACAACTAACAAATCCTGTCATTGTAAAAGCACCATTAGCAACACAAGACGTTCCTAAAAATACCGAAATCATTGCTAATCCCTCTACTGCAACTACAGGAAGTAGTACTGGCACCGGAATAAGCACACCACAAGTGACTAGCGGCAGTGGCACTGCTCCAGTTGACTATGGCAATACGGTTGTAACTAGTGCAGCACTTGATAAACTACCGGAATTCCCTGGAGGAATAGGCAAGTTTTACACCTTTGTTGGACGAAATTTTGAAAGCCCTGAAGTAGTTAGTGATAAAAACATTAAAATCTATGTTTCGTTTGTTGTTGAAAAAGACGGGAGTATGACTGACATTCAAGTAAAAAACGATCCTGGTTATGGACTTGCTAAAGAGGCAATACGAGTTTTAAAATCTTTAAAAACGAAGTGGCTGCCTGGAATGATCGATTCCAAACCAGTGCGAACCGCCTACAACTTACCGATAACCGTTCAAGTAAACTAATACTAAAAGGCATAATCTTCCTGATTATGCTTTTTTTTTGAAAATTAGTTAGGAACGAATTCGCATGTCCTAGCCCAGATAGCAGCGGCATCGTGCTTTTCTAGAACGCGGTTTTTACCGCAGTTTTAGAAAAGGACATATAGCGGATAGCTGGATTAAGCTCCTAATAAAAAAAATAATTTATTCAAAAACCAGATAAACCTTGGGTTATTAAAGTCGGTATTTTAATTCCGCTTTCCGTATCTTTGCACTATTGAAATTTAAAATTATGGAAACTGTTTTAGAAAATAAATTACCTACAAGCAAACCGAAATGGTTAAAGGTAAAACTCCCAATAGGACAAAAATATACTGAACTTCGCGGACTTGTTGATAAATACAGCCTTAACACTATATGCACATCAGGTAGTTGCCCTAATATGGGTGAATGCTGGGGTGAAGGAACTGCTACGTTCATGATTTTGGGTAACACTTGTACTCGTTCTTGTGGATTTTGCGGTGTAAAAACAGGTCGACCAGAAACAGTTGATTGGGATGAGCCTGAAAAAGTAGCCCGTTCTATAAAAATCATGAACATCAAGCATGCTGTGATTACTAGTGTGGATCGAGATGACCTAAAAGATGGTGGGTCTATCATATGGATTGAGACGGTAAAAGCAATACGCCGCATGAATCCAACCACTACTCTTGAAACTCTTATTCCGGATTTTCAAGGAATGGAAATCAACCTAGATCGAATCGTTGCTGCTAATCCTGAAGTTGTTTCACACAATATGGAAACTGTACGCAGATTGACTCGCGAGGTTCGTATCCAAGCAAAATACGATCGAAGCTTAGAAGTCTTACGTTACCTGAAAGAAAAGGGAATCAATAGAACAAAATCTGGAATTATGTTAGGCCTTGGAGAACAGGAAGAAGAAGTTTTTCAAACTATGAGAGACTTGCGCGAAGCTAACGTGGATGTTGTAACCATTGGACAGTACTTGCAACCCAGTAAAAAGCACCTGCCGGTAAAGGAATTCATAACTCCTGAACAGTTTGCTAAATATGAGCAATACGGTTTAGAATTAGGTTTTCGCCATGTAGAAAGTGGTCCGCTTGTACGCTCTTCATACAAAGCACAAAAGCACATTTTATAGTTAAAGAACTAAAGTCAGAAAGTCGAAAGATCTAAAACACTGACTTTAGGTCTTTTTACTTTATGACATTACAAACTATGATAAGAATTGCCATAAACGGTTTTGGACGCATTGGTAGAAATGTATTTCGCCTGCTTTTAAACCATCCTACCATTGAAGTTGTAGCTATTAACGACATCGCTGACACCAATACGATGGCTCATTTATTGAAGTACGACAGTATTCACGGTGTTTTGCCTCAGAAAGTTGTTCCTGATGAAAGTGGTTTTACTATTGAAGACAAACACTTTTTGTTCTTCCATGAAAAAAACATTTCTAATTTAGATTGGAAAAGCATCGGTATTGATTACGTTATCGAATCAACAGGGAAATACAAATCCTTTGAAGAAATTAACGCTCATATAGTGGCTGGAGCTAAAAAAGTAATCTTATCCGCTCCATCAGAAGTAGATGCTATAAAAACAGTGGTACTAGGAGTAAATGAAAACATACTAGACGGTACTGAAACTATCATCTCTAACGCCAGCTGTACGACTAATAATGCAGCTCCCATGGTTAAAATTATTGATGAGCTATGCGGAATCAAGGAAGCTTATATAACAACGATACATTCCTTTACTACAGATCAAAGCCTACACGATCAACCGCACAAGGATTTACGTAGGGCCAGAGGCGCTAGCCAATCGATTGTTCCAACAACTACAGGTGCAGCGAAGGCTATAACAAAAATTTTTCCTACATTAGAGGGCAAAATAGGTGGTTGCGGAATTCGCGTCCCTGTTCCAGATGGATCACTAACCGATATTACATTTAATGTAAAACGAGCAGTCACTATTGAGGAGATAAATGCCGCGTTTAAAAATGCAGCTCAAAACAGCTTAAAGGGAATCCTGGATTATACAGAGGACCCAATCGTATCTGTCGATATCATAGGAAATAGAAATTCTTGCTTATTCGATGCACAACTCACCTCGGTTATTGACAAGATGGTGAAAGTAGTGGGCTGGTATGATAATGAAATTGGATATTCATCACGCATAATTGATTTAATAGAACTGACCAATAACTAGCGCTAAAAACTAAACTTAAGATGAAAAACAGCTGGATTTTTATTCTTTTTTTAAGTTCCTTTCTTTATGCTCAGCATAAAGAAACTTTAGATAGCGTCAAATATTATGAAGACCTAGCCGAGGCTAATATTCAAATCAACAAATTTAAAAATGCGCTTTTCTATACCCAGAAAGCCATTGATTATGCCGAAGAAAATAAAGACCCTGAAGCACAAGCTGCGCAAACATTACGCCTTGGGAAAATATATTTTGACCTAAAAAGGTATACCGATGCTGAAGAATCGCTTTCTAAAAGCTTACCACTATTTGAATCGTTACCCCCTACCATTCAATATGCAGAAGCCAATTATTACATAGGCCTAACCGAAGTACAAAACAGCAACTACAAAGCCGCTAAGACATATTTCAATAAAGCGCTGTCCATCAATAAACTTTTGAAAATCGATAAAACGATAGATCTCATCAACTTACAAAAAGCAATAATTTTAAGGAAAGAGAATGCTGTCGAAGAAGCTTCGCTATTATTCAATACCATCATTAGTAAACCTAACAGCATTACATTAAATAATACCAAAGCAGAAGCATTGTATCAAATGGGATTGGTGGAATTAGCTAAAAACCGAATTAATTTAGCCTTAAACTACTACAACAATGCGCTAGAATTAAATAAAAACACCCAAAACCTAGAGCAGAAATCTAATATTCTACTAGCCATTAGTATTGCTTACGAAAAGCAATTGGATAAAAGCAATGCCTATCTTTATTTAAAACAACACCTCAACCTAAAAGAGAGTTTAGCACTATTAAACAATGAAAAATTAGGTATCGACGATTATGAGAACTTTAAAGAGTCGCAAAGACTAGATAAAGAAGCGAAAATTTACAAACAAAAAGCAGAACACGAAAAAACCAATAAGTTTTCCAAACTCATTAATATTTTATCTATCGCTTTAATTTCGATTCTGTCGCTTTTAAGCCTTTCATTATATAAAAATAACATAATAAGAAATAAAACCAACTTACTACTCAATGAAAAAAACAATGAGTTAGTGATTGCAAAAGAAAAAGCAGAGAAAGCCTCGCAAGCGCGATCCGAATTTCTGTCAATTGTAAGTCATGAGTTAAGAACACCACTTAATGCTATAAATGGTATTACGCATTTATTACTGGAAGAAAACCCCAAAAAATCACAACTTCATTACCTTTCCTCCCTACAATTCTCAGGCAACTATCTCACAACTTTTATTAATGATATTTTAGAAATCAATCGGATAGAATCGAACAGGGTTGAACTCGAAAAAATTTCGTTTAATATAAAGCAACTCCTTGAAAATATTAAAAACTCGCTGCTGGAAGTCGCTATAAAAAACAACAATAATTTTGAATTAATAATCGACGATGCCATTCCTGAAAACTTATATGGAGACACGACAAAACTCTCTCAAATTTTCATGAATTTAATCAACAATGCCTTGAAATTTACAAAAAATGGTAGTGTTACTATTCGTGCCACTTTACTATCCTTTCAGGAAGAAAACACGGCTGTTTCTTTTCAAATTGAAGATACAGGAATTGGAATCGCTCCTGACAAATTAGAAACGGTTTTTGAAAATTTCGCACAAGGCTCCGTTGAAATTAACAGAAAATACGGCGGAACCGGATTAGGACTCACCATTGTTAAAAAACTGACCACTTTATTAGGAGGACAAATTAAACTGAAGAGCACATTAGGAAAAGGCTCCTTGTTTACTGTAGAATTACCGTTTGAAGTAGATAAAAACAAAGAAATTAAAAAAGAAATTAAGTTAACTTGTGATTTATCATTGTTAGCGATCAAAAAAGTACTCATTGTTGAAGACAACAAAATCAATCAAATGATTACTAGGCGAATGCTTGAAAGTAAAGGTATACTTTGCGAAGTAATCGATAATGGTGAGGACAGTATAAAAGCTGTTAAGGAAAACTATTTTGACTTGGTGCTTATGGATGTGCACTTACCCGGTATTAATGGCACCGTGGCTACGCAGAAAATACGGGAATTCAATTCAAAAATCCCCGTGATTGCCTTAACTGCTATTTCTCTTGATGAAAACAGAGAAATGTTACTATCTTATGGAATGAATGATGTTGTTACAAAACCATTCATCCCTGAAGAATTCTATGCTGCTTTAGTTCGTAACATTTAAAAGAACTAATAATGTAAGATTAAGCTTTTAATCAAAGCTCTAACTTTCGGCTCTGCATTTTGGGCTGCTTCAAGAACTTCATCATGAGAGATAGTATCAATACTCTCTTCATTCCCCATATCAGTAATGATGGACACTCCAAAAGTCTCCACATCCATATGACGTGCTACAATAACCTCTGGCACAGTCGACATTCCTACGCAATCAGCACCCAGAATTTTTACCATTTTATATTCTGCTAAAGTTTCAAAAGTAGGACCTTGTAATCCAAAATAAACACCGTCTTGCACGGCTACGCCCAGTTCAATTGCCAATTCTTTGGCTTTTAGAATCATTTGGCGCGAATAAGGCGCACTCATATTTACAAATCGAGGACCAAAACGCTCATCGTTTTTACCTCTTAACGGATGCTCAGGAGCAAAATTAATATGGTCTTTGATAATCACAATATCGCCTACTTTGTAATTAGGGTTCACTCCTCCTGATGCATTAGAAACAATCAATTTACTAACTCCTATATACTTCATCACACGTACTGGAAAAGTTACCTCTTCCATCGAGTATCCTTCATAAAAATGAAAACGCCCTTGCATGGCAACTACCTTTTTGTCTCCAATAGTTCCAAATACAAGCGCTCCTTTATGACCTTGAACTGTCGATACAGGAAAATTAGGTATTTCGTTATATGGCAAGGTAAAAACTACCTCCATATCATCTGTAAAACTCCCTAAACCTGAACCCAGTATTACACCATATTCAGGATTGAAATCATTTACACTTTTTATAAATTCTACTGTTTCTTGCACTTTATCCCACATAATCATTTATCGTTTTATTAAAATTTTGGCCTTCATTTATAAAAGCACTTTGTATTGGTAAGTAAAAAAGCTGTTGCATTGGCAAACGCCCTTTTAGTCTTACATAATCCTTCTCAGTT
The DNA here is from genome assembly GCF_029242675.1 of Flavobacterium sp. GTDB lineage: Bacteria > Bacteroidota > Bacteroidia > Flavobacteriales > Flavobacteriaceae > Flavobacterium. The sequence continues at coordinate 2,120 of NZ_JAQWTM010000057.1, read as the reverse complement.
GTAACAACAATGTTACTTCCTGCTTTATTTTTTATGGTAGCTAAATCACTATAGGTAAAATCATGATGATCCGGATAGGATAAACAAATGTCGTTCTCTCCTTTTAAAAACTCAAAAAAAGAATCTGGTTTTGCAATTCCTGCTAGGAGCACCTTTGTTTGTTTTGCCACTACTTCTCTTTTAATGGAAGATTGTTCCGAAAAAACCAAATCATCGTATTTGATATAACTAAAATACAATTCTTGATTATCGTCCATTTTTAATTTCGCTTTAATCTTCTTTTGTTCTTCCACTGATAAGGTAGGTGGACATTTTGTTACAATCACCACTTTGGCTCTCTTGGCACCGCTCCTACTCTCTCGTAAATTCCCCGCTGGCAGCAAGTAATCATCACAATACAATTCCTTGTAAGTTGTGAGTAAAATATACAAACCTGCTTTTACCTTCCGGTGTTGGTAGGCATCATCAAGTAGGATTATTTCGGGTTTATTCTTTTGCGCAAGCAAGGTTTCTATTCCGTTTTTACGATTCGCATCGACAGCAACCCGAATGGATTTGAACTTACTATAAAATTGATAAGGCTCATCTCCAATGGTCGATGCACTAGCAGTAGCATCTGCCAAAACAAAGCCTTCCGTCTTACGTTTGTACCCTCGACTTAAAGTTACTACTTTATAATTAGGTTCTAATAAGCGAATCAAGTATTCAATTTGTGGTGATTTACCCGTTCCTCCAACACTTAAATTACCAACAACAATTGTGGGTACTGCAAATGAGTACGACTTCAGAACTCCAATATCAAAAAGAAAATTCCTGATGGCAGTAACAATTCCGTAAAGAACACTAAAGGGAAATAGTATTTTTCGTAGTGCATTCATAGTACGAAAGTATATTTTTTATTTTAAAATTGATTCCTTTATTCGTTAATTTGTTCTTTACATCCCTTTCACGCTCTAGCAGCATTAAATAAAAACTACTACATGTACAAAATTAAAGAAATACTAGCAGTACTCGATCAAATGGCACCGCTAGCCTATGCCGAAGATTTTGATAACGTTGGTCTACTCGTAGGTGATCAAGAAGCAATAGCCACAGGAGCGCTAGTTTGTCATGATGCACTGGAGAGTGTAATCGATGAAGCCATCACTCAAAACTGTAATTTGGTGGTTTGCTTTCATCCGATTCTTTTTTCCGGACTCAAAAAAATCACAGGAAAAAACTATGTCGAGCGTGCTATTATAAAGGCTATAAAAAATGACATAGCGATCTATGCCGTTCATACTGCACTTGATAACCATAAAGAAGGAGTTAATAAAATATTTTGTGACGCTTTAGGGCTGATCAACACTAAAATACTAATCCCGAAGCAAAAATTCATTTACAAACTAGTTACCTACACTGTACCTGAAAATGCAGCTGCGGTCCGTACTGCATTATTCTCAGCAGGAGCCGGCAATATAGGCAACTACGATAATTGCAGCTTTAGCTCAAACGGCAGTTTTACTTTTAGAGGCAATGAAGACAGCAATCCCGTTATTGGAGAAAAAGGACAGGTACATACAGGCGAAGAAATTAAGATTGAAGTTATTTTTGAAAAATATTTAGAATCCAAAATCTTAAAAGCCCTTTTTACTGCACACCTATACGAGGAAGTTGCCTATGAGATCTATGAAATGCAAAATTCACATCAAAATATAGGTCTTGGAATGATTGGCGAATTAACAACGCCAATGAACGAGACTGACTTTCTACTCGAAGTTAAAAACAAAATGCAAGCGGATGGTATTAGACATTCGGCCTTATTGCAGCAACCAATAAAAAAAGTTGCAGTACTAGGTGGATCTGGAAGTTATGCTATAAAAAATGCAATTATGGCTGGAGCCGATGCTTTTTTAACGGCTGATTTGAAATACCATCAGTTTTATGAAGCCGAAAACAAGCTACTTTTGGCCGATATTGGACATTTTGAGAGCGAACGGTATACAAAAAATTATATTGTTGATTTTCTTCGGAAAAAAATCCTTAATTTTGCAATCATTTTATCTGAAGAAAATACAAATCCAGTTAAGTACTTATAGAATATGGCGAATACGAAAGAATTAAGTGTTGAGGACAAGTTA